>NZ_CP145886.1:3705000-4005000 GCF_038049935.1 Rossellomorea sp. y25
CAACAGAGTTTTACGATCCGAAAACCTTCATCACTCACGCGGCGTTGCTCCGTCAGACTTTCGTCCATTGCGGAAGATTCCCTACTGCTGCCTCCCGTAGGAGTCTGGGCCGTGTCTCAGTCCCAGTGTGGCCGATCACCCTCTCAGGTCGGCTACGCATCGTCGCCTTGGTGAGCCGTTACCTCACCAACTAGCTAATGCGCCGCGGGTCCATCTGTAAGTGATAGCAAGAAGCCATCTTTCAACATCTCCTCATGCGAGGAAATGAGTTATCCGGTATTAGCCCCGGTTTCCCGGAGTTATCCCAGTCTTACAGGCAGGTTACCCACGTGTTACTCACCCGTCCGCCGCTGACTGATGGGAGCAAGCTCCCACCAATCCGCTCGACTTGCATGTATTAGGCACGCCGCCAGCGTTCGTCCTGAGCCAGGATCAAACTCTCCGATAAAAGTTTGAATAGCTCTTTAAAAATAAATCTAGAATTAACGTTGACGTATTGTCTTGTTTTGTTCAGTTTTCAAGGTTCAAGGTTTGTCCACTCCGCTCTGAAGCGACTTTATTAATATAACATAACTTTTACTCTCGCGTCAACAACTTTTTTCATTTGTTTTTTCGTAATGGTGTTTGCTGCATCAGCGACGTTTATAAATATAACATGCTGTTAATGTTATTGCAATATATTTTTAAGGAAAACTTTAAAAACTTAATCAACCTCTTCTGTTGTTCTGTTTACCAGTAAACCTCCATATACATTATTACTACGCATTCCTGAAAGGAGATCTATTAATCATGCTTTCTAACGTCGCTTTATCTCTATCATTCATCATGGCTGTGTATCTGTTTGCGTATTCATATGTACAAGCTCTTAAGATAAGCGAAAGCAGTACACCTGTAAGAGGAATGACCTTCATCTTTTCAGTCGTCATGGCGTTTGTGTTTTCTGGTTTTACATACGTATTTTCTTGAGTAAAGGTTCTGTTAACGATTAGTGTTGAGCAATTTAATAAAGGAGTAAAGGAGCGTAATGAACGCTTCTTTACTCCTTTTTAATTCAGGTTCAGCAGCAAACCTTCTTCCTGGTGAGATTCACCACCAATCGTTAATACCTCTTCCTTAATGCGTGTAGGATTAAAGGCATAATAGAAATGTTTGGATGGATTCTCTTTCAACACCCAGATCCACATAGAGTTGTATCCTTGTTTTTTAAGACCTGTAGCGGCAATTTCTAAGAGCTCTTTCCCGATGCCTTTACCTTGATATTCTTCCAGAAGATAAATGGCATATAACTCCCCTTCGTACTCCCCTGAACGCTCTTTCCCAAATGAAACAAAGCCGATGATTTGCCCATCATCCAATTCACATACATACGTATGATGAGATCCGGAAAGGATTTGTACCCACTTTTGTTCTCTTTCTTCTATTGATAAAGACTGAAGATAGTTTTCTGAAACAATTCCTTTGTACGTCGTTCTCCAGCTATGGACGTGTACGTATGCTAACCCGGGTGAGTCTTGAAGGTTTGCTTTTCTAAAGCGGAAGTTCTTCATTCTTTTTCACCTCGTTGACTTTTTGGACCATCTTTTTTAATTTCCTTTCTTCTATTAAGAAGAAGGTAACGCCGATGATTATGACAAGACCTCCAACCACTTGAGTCATCATCACTTTTTCAGCTAAGAGCCAATACGCAAGGATTGATGCTCCGATTGGTTCAAATAGGATGGCCATAGAGATGGTTGAGGTGCTTAACCATTTCAGGGACCAGTTGAATAATGAATGACCTAATAGTGTCGGGATGATGGCAAGCAATAGAAAGTATACCCAATCCTCTTTCGGATACGGCCCAAGGCTTTCGGAACGCATCATGACATATAAGAATAAAACGACTGAGCTGATCGCATAGACCAAATACGTGTAGGTAATGAGGGATAGCCGCTTTCTTATCGTCTGCCCGAATAACAGGTATCCTGTTACAAGAGCGCACGCCACTAAGGCTAAAATATCTCCCCATAGCGCGCTTCCGCTTATTTTAAAATCTCCCCAGCTTATGATGACACTTCCACTAACAGCTAAAACCGCCGAGATGATGGCTCTCCCTGTTAATTTTTCCTGAAAGAACAAGTAAGCCCCGATAAAAGCGAATAATGGCTGCAATGTGACGAGTACCGTAGAACTTGCAACCGAAGTATAATTTAAGGATTCAAACCAGAGTATGAAGTGAAAGGCCAGAAAGACCCCGGCTAAAATTGAAAACATCCAATCTCTCAGAGTAATAACTTTCAGTTCCTTCACATACTTTAAGAAAAATACAGGGGACATTAATAAAACTGTGAAAAACAACCGGTAAAAGGCCAGGACACCTGCTGGTGCACTCGATACTTTCACCAGGATGGCAGAGGTTGATACGGAGATGACTCCGATTGCGAGTAATAGATACGGATTAACCTTTGTGTCTGACATGACAAACCTCCTGATATGTATTCGTTGCTCCTATTTTATAATCAGCAGGGGTAAATTACTACATGAATATTCAGAGATAAACGTAGAACTGGAGGGGGCTTGATGGAGCTATTAGATACGACATTCATGATAAAGCTGGGTGTATCTGCGGTATTAGGGTTAATCATTGGGCTTGAGAGAGAGTTAAAGAGAAAGCCTGTAGGTTTAAAGACGTCTCTCGTTATATGTATCGTGAGCTGTTTATTAACGATTGTCTCTATTGAGTCTGCTTATATTTCGGAGGGATCGGATAAAGTAAATATCACGATGGATCCTTTGCGACTGGCAGCTCAGATTGTTTCAGGGATTGGTTTCTTAGGTGCCGGTGTCATTTTACGAAGAGGGAATGACAGTATTTCCGGGTTAACGACTGCAGCTATGATCTGGGGAGCGGCAGGAATTGGAATTGCTGTTGGAGCAGGCTTCTATATGGAAGCTACGGCTGGTGTGATCCTCTTGATTGTCTCCGTTGAAGTGGTGCCGATTATCATTACGTATTTAGGACCGAAACGATTGCGGGAAAAAGAGCTGTCTTTGCGTGCTACGATATTGGAGAAAAAAGAGATCAAATCGATTATTGAACGAATTAAAGCAGAAGAAATTTCTATTGAAAATATCCGCATCAAAGACTTAAAGAATCAGCAGCACCTTTTAGAATTGAAAATCATTGTGGACTTCAGAAAAAAGACCGTAGACATATACTATACGATTTCAGAAATAGAAGGGATAAAAGATGTGGAAATTGAAAGCTTATAAACGTTAAGGAATGAGGATGCATGAACACCCTCGTTCCTTTTTATTTTTTGTGAAGCTGGAACTTTTTTACACATTCTAAATCTTGGACAACTTCCAGTACTTCATTAAACTGAAGGGCACTTGGAGTTAATATAAGAAGGGAATATTTAAAGGCCTCCACCCCCTCCATTTCATCTCCTTCTTCAATTTGGTATTGAGTGATCTCGATTCCATGCTCATGAAGTGCGTCATTTATAGACGTGATATTCCCTTTCCCCTTTTGCACGGTCAGACTAAGGAGCAGGAGCTTTTTATGCTTCACTTTCTCCTTATAAAAGTTTTCCAGGTTGTTCAAGAAAAATAACGTCACGACGATTACCAGTGTTGTAAAGATAGCTAAATAATACATCCCAATGCCGACTACCAACCCCAAGCCTGCAACAACCCAAATACTGGCGGCAGTGGTTAAACCTCTAACCGTCACGCCTCCATGGACCATAATCGTACCCGCACCAAGAAAGCCGATACCCGAAATAACATAGGAGGGAATCCGACTTGGGTCAAAACCAACCAATTGAGGGTGTTCGTCTAAAAACGGTTCGAATCCATATAGGGAAACAAGCATCAATAAACAGGAGCCGACACCCACAAGAATATGAGTGCGTAAACCAGCCGGGTGATTTTTAAATTCCCTCTCTATACCAATTAAGCCGCTCAGTAGAACGATTAACATAATACGAATAAGAGCAGTGTAAAACTCATCTGGAATCTCCAGATAATCTATCATCTCCATAGCTTTTCCCCTCTCCATCATCTACCTATACTTTTTACCTGGAACGAACCTTTTAAAACGCAAAAATCAAAAAAACCAGGTGGAATTCACCTGGTTCTTTCATGAATCATTTAATCGGCTTCTTTAATAACCCAACCATCACGGCTGTAATAACAGAGCCAATCAGTACTGCTAACAGATATAAGAACGGATTCCCTTCTACTACCAGGAAAACAAATAATCCACCGTGGGGGGCAGGTAAACCAATCCCAAAGAACATCGCTAACGCTCCTGCAACCGCAGAACCAGTCACAATTGAAGGGATGACCCGGAATGGATCGGCTGCAGCAAACGGAATCGCTCCTTCTGTAATAAAAGATGCTCCCATAAAGTATGCCGCGATACCCGCTTTTCGCTCATTATCATTGAACTTCTTCTTGAATATTGTCGTTGCCATGGCCAACCCCAGTGGCGGTACCATTCCACCCGCCATGATGGCGGCATGGGGAGCAAGGTTTCCTCCTTCAATCATGGCAATGCCGAATGTAAAGGCAGCTTTGTTGATCGGACCCCCCATGTCGACTGCCATCATTCCACCAAGAACCAGTCCGAGTAAAATCAGGTTCCCTGTTCCCAGTCCATCCAACCAGTTTTGAATCCCCGTATTCACTGCACTCAGTGGCTCCACAAGGAACTGAAGCATGATGAATCCAGTAATGAAAATCCCCAGCAACGGATAGATCAATACAGGTTTGATTCCTTCCAATGAAGGAGGGAAATTGTTTGTTAAACGCTTGATTCCGAGAACTACATAACCTGCTAAGAAACCGGCAATAATTCCACCTAAGAACCCGCTTTGACCCGTTGCAGCAATCAACCCGCCAATCATACCAGGGGCAAATCCTGGCCGGTCAGCTATACTCATGGCAATGAATCCCGCTAAGACAGGCACCATTAAGTAAAAGGCATTATCTCCGCCGATTTTCATTAGCATGGCTGCAAATTCATTATACTCAGGAGAATCAGGATTCGCTGACTGAATGCCGAATAAGAACGAGATCGCAATCAAGATCCCTCCCCCTACAACGAATGGAAGCATGTTGGAAACACCATTCATCAGATGCTTGTAAAAGCCTGACTTTTGTTTTTTCTCAGGACCAGCATGAGTCTCACCGGATCGCTCTCCACCTTTATATAGAGGCGCATCTTGTTTCATAGCCTGATTCAATAATTCTTCAGGACGCCTAATCGCTTCTGCAACAGGAACTTCAATCACGTGCTTTCCTTTAAAACGATTCATTTCCACTTTCGTATCGGCAGCTACGATTATAGCTACAGCGTTTACAATTTCTTCAGAAGTTAAGACGTTCTTCGCTCCACCGGATCCGTTCGTCTCTACTTTTAGATTTACACCAATTTCTTTCGCTTTGGCTTTCAACGCATCTGCTGCCATATACGTATGAGCAATCCCTGTAGGACATGCCGTTACAGCCAGGACCTTCCCTACGTTTGTGGAAGATTCAGCAGGAATCTCTTCCTCGTCCTCTCGATCATGAACATTAATAATCTCTAAAACTTCTTCTTTTGATGAAGCATTCACTAACGCTTTGCGGACATCGGAGTCCATCAGCATAGAGGAAAGACGGCTTAACGCTTCTAGATGTGTTTGATTGGCCCCTTCTGTTGCTGCAATCATGAAGAACAAATGAGCAGGAGCCCCATCGAGAGATTCATAGTCTACTCCATGTGCTGATTTGCCGAATGCAATGGCAGGTGATTTGACTGCCGATGTTTTCGCGTGAGGAATGGCGATGCCTTCCCCAATACCTGTTGTACTTTGTGCTTCACGATTAAGAATCGCTTGCTTAAATTCTTTAGGGTCCTTTAGCTTCCCGCTTTTATCTAATACGGAAACCAATTCGTCAATGACTCCGGTTTTTGATGTAGAAGATATATTTAGCTGAATCGTATCTTTCGTTAGTAATTCAGTAATTCTCATGTTTGTTCCCCCCTATTTTTTCGTAATCTGAATTTCTTCAAATAAGCTTTCCACTTTATCCGATGAACAAAGACCGATTGAATAAGCCGTGGCAGATCCAGCCGAGGTTCCCAAGCGGAATGCGTCCTCAATGCTCCAGCCCCTTGATAGTCCCGCAAGGAATCCGGCAACGGTTGAATCTCCTGCACCGACCGAGCTTTGCAACTTTCCACTTGGTACGGAAGAATACAATACCTCTTTACCGGTCAGTAAGAGGGCACCTTTTTCCGCCATTGAAACCATCACGTTTTCGACTCCGTAATCCTTCAACTTCTTTCCGTAGTGAACCGCATCATCAACTGACTCAATATTCACATCAAACATCTCACCCAGCTCATGGTGATTCGGTTTGATCAAGAAGGGATTCAAGGAAAGAACTGGCTGAATCAAGTTTTTCTCGGCATCGATAATCACTTTCGTTCCTTGTTCCTTACATTGTTCAGCAATCTCCTGGTAAAATGATTTAGGCACCGATCCAGGTATGCTTCCCGCCAGAACGATCATGTCTTCTTCTGTTAATGATGATATTCGCTGAAGTAACTGCTGTATATGTTCCTCGCTAATCGATGGTCCACTACCGTTGATTTCCGTTTCATCATCAGACTTAACCTTCACGTTAATCCGTGAAGCTTCTTCTACTTCGACAAATTCAGCTTTTATCTTTTCTTTATTTAAAAATTGTTTAATATACTCACCGGTAAATCCTCCTGCAAATCCAAGAGCAACACTTTCTACATTCAGTACATGTAAAACTCGGGAGACATTGATTCCTTTACCTCCGGGAAAAGCACTTTCTTTCTCACTTCGGTTTAGACCTCCTTTTTGAAAGGAGTCAAGTTCCATAATGTAATCCACAGAAGGGTTCAGTGTTAAGGTATAGATCATGGTGTCACAACCTTTATCGTAGTTTGTTTCATTATTGCTGTGTCATGTTCGTCATCCAGTGCGTTCGTTATAATCATGGCTTTATCGAGATCCACAATTTTGCTGAATGCAATTTCTCCAAACTTGGAGTCATCCGTTAAGAACATGGCTTCTCTTGATAATTCAATGGCCATGCGCTTTACTTGAGCCTCCTCGGGGTCCGGAGTCGTGAATCCATATTGAGCATGAACCCCGTTCGCACCCATAAATGCTTTATCAAATCGATACTGGCGTAAGGATTCAACCGCTCCACTCCCGACCATCGCTCTTGTGACAGGCTTTACATATCCACCGATCATATACGTTTTAAATCCTTTTTGGATGAGTGTATCCACATGAGTCAACCCATTCGTTACAACCACAATATCCATCTGCGGAAGGTGGTCGATGAGACTCAATGTTGTCGTGCCTGCATCCAAAAAGATGCAATCCCCCTCTTCTACGAGGGAAGCAGCATACTGACCGATGGACTGCTTTTCATGAAAGCTTTTGGATGATTTTTCAGAAACGCTCAATTCCTTCAATTTCCCTTGAAGCCTTGCAGCTCCACCGTGGATACGTTTCAGAAATTTCTCTTGCTCGAGCTGTGTTAAGTCCCGGCGGATCGTTGACTCAGAAGCGTTCGTAACATCCACAATCTCTTGGATTTTTATCGTATCTTTCTCCTTCAATAAGTCTAAGATGATTCCATGTCGTTCCTCCGTTAACATAGCATTCTCCTACTTTCTCCGTTTCTTGTTACTCTCATTATAATGAGAACGTTTACAAAAATCAATCATTTTTAATCAAAAGTAATCATTTTCTATCATAAATCAATCAAAATCAATCAAACGTTTCTTTATTTATTCTTCTGTTGAATTTCTTCCATTATTCAACTGTTAAATTCGAGCCATTATTCGTCTGTCAAATCCATGCCGATATTTGCCTGTCAAACCCTAACGATTCATTCAACGGTTGAATTCGCCCCCTTCAAAACCCCAACAACCCAACCTCCAAAAAAAACAAGCTCCACCTCACCGAAATCGGTGGATGGAGCTTGCTTAAAGTTACATATTTTATTCGTGATTTTCTTCATTTGAAGCTTCAGGATCTTCTGAGCTTTTTGGATTAGGATTATTATACTGATAATCTGAACGATCTATCGGTTTGTATCCTTGAGGTTTATAGAAGCGAAGTAAATCTTCATAAACCACTTTATCGGAAAGCTCTAAACGTTTGTTCGCTTCCTTACTTGCTTCTTCACATGCCTTATTTCCTTCTTCTACAGGTTGACCTGTTTCGTTATCGTAGCAGACTCCTTTAATTTCAGAGTACTTATCTGTAATGACATCTCCATTACGGAAAGGTACGATTTGCTTGCGCTCTTCAGAAAGCAGGTCCTGACCAAAGCTTAGATAATCTTTTGTCTCTACTCCCAGAAGGTGCATAATCGTAGGGCGAAGATCAATCTGTCCACCGTACGTATGGTTAACTCCACCTTCTGCACCAGAGTTAAGAATCAACAATGGTACTCGTTGCAGCTGAGCACTTTCATAGTTATCCACTTCTTTACCTAATACCTCGGACATCGCCTTATTATGGTTATCAGAAATTCCATAGTGATCACCATAAAGAACGATCATCGTATCTTCATATAAACCTTTTTCTTTCAAATCATTCACAAAGTCTTCCAGTACTTGATCCATGTAGTGAGACGTTTGGAAATATCGATCTACTACACCGTTACCTGTTTCACCCTGAGGGAAATTAGCATCTTCCTCATGGCGGTCAAACGGGAAGTGATTGGATAATGTAATGAATTTTGTGTAGAACGGTTGTTTTAAACTTTCCAGCATCGGAATTGATTCTTCAAAGAACGGCTTATCCTTTAAACCATATGGAAGCTGTTCTTCTGGATTACTCATATCGTAATACGTTGCATCGAAGAACTCGTCATAGCCCATAGAACGATACATCTCAGAACGGTTCCAGAATGTTTTATAGTTACCGTGGAATACCGCTGAAGTATATCCTTCTCCCTTTAGAATCGAAGGAGCTGATTGATACGTGTTGTTAGCATGTGTCATGAATACAGCACCTTGAGGAAGTGGGAATAGTGAGTTTTCAATAATAAACTCAGAATCGGATGTTTTCCCCTGACCTGTTTGATGGAAGAAGTTATCGAAGTACATCGCTTCTTCACTGTCCACCAAAGAGTTCAAGAATGGTGTAACTTCCTCTCCATTTAGCTCTCTGCCAATCATAAATGTCTGCAGTGATTCCATGGAGATGTAGATAACGTTTTTCCCTTTTGCTTTACCAAAGTATTCAGGATTTGGTTCTACTTTATTTGCTTTTACGTAATTTTCAACTTCTGAAACTTCATTACTGTCGGCCAAAGCTCGTTTAGCAGACGTTTTGGAGTTTTGAACAATATCATAAATCGTAAAGTTGTGAGTTCCAAGATACTTCACTAGATAGTTACGGTCAAAACTGCGAGTCAATAATTCAGGACGATCAATGTTCGCTAAGCCTAAATTCAATAAGAACACAAGGACTGCAGATGTCATGACCGCGAACACTGAACGGAAACGCAATTTCTCCTGTGGCTTCACTTTCTTAAGAACCATCAATCCAATGATAATGAATAGATCCAGGAAATACAGAATATCTAATGGACTGATTAATTCAAGTGCACTGCCACCAAGACCGTTATTCGTTTTTGCCTGTAAAATAACAGGCACTGTAATAAAGTCATTAAAGAATCGGTAGTACACGACGTTCGCGTATAGAACGAAGGACATTAACAAATTAATAACGATAAACGCAATATATCTCCCTTTGCCCTTCCAGAATAATGCGAAGGCAAAGAATAATAGGGCAGAACTTAATGGGTTAAAAAATAAAAGAAAATGCTGAAGCGCATTTTGTATTCCCAGGTTAAATTCAGCTAAATATACGGCATAAGTCTTAATCCAAAATAGTATAACGACTGTAAAGAAGAACGATAACTTCCCAGTACGCATATCATCAAACTGTCTTTTTAAGAAGTTCATGCTTCATCACCTTTTTTATTAGTATTTATTTAGAACATGTATGACTGAAAGTTTATTAAGAATTTGTTTAGCAAATGTAAATTCATTTGAATCAACAACGAGTATTATAACAAAAAATAATTTCATGTGTATAACAATTTGTTGTGAATCGTAACAAAAATATTTCATGAAAATTCGACATTCCGTAACAAACAAGGCAGGAAAGCTTGAGCTGTCAAGGCTTTGTCCATTTTGAACAATTCGTGAACGCCCCATACTTTCCCAATCCTGTGGATATATATACTAAAAATGTTAATAGTGATTTAAGATTGTTTGCTCAGTGTAAACTTATTCCCCGGAATCCATTTAATCAAACACAAAAAACGATGAAATTTTTACCATATCAATCATCTTGCTTCCTATACTATTATGCTCAAATCTTTTTCATTTTTACCCTTTGAAACTCAGCCTGTCCCGGTTGATCAGGTTTCTTAGTTAATGGACGATAGGCTGATTTAAATTTCTTCCTATAGTAGGATTGCCCGCTATTGGATTGGACATATCCTTCGATCATCAACGAGACCGATAACATTGTTGCCGAAAAGAAAAGAATCGGTGTCAGTGGAACCCACGGTGCTCCCTGAAGGTACCTGAAGGAGTCCCCGATCATTCCCGACCATTCATAGGTGATGGATCTTGGAGGGTCATTGATCAATTGATAGTCTACATCGGTTCCACCAAGGAACAGGGTTAATAATCCTAAATGAATAAAAATGATAAGAGCTTGCATGAATTGCTGACCCAGCAAAATGACAAGCTTCTCTTTCATCCCGGGCAGAATGTGTTTAAAGATGATTCGCCACTTTCCTGCACCCAGAGTTTTCGCGCTCATGATAAAGTCATGTTTATAAAGCAAAGAGACTTCATTGCCAATCAGAGCTGACAATATGGGCACAATAAGTAAGGTCAAGATCAGTATCTCAAGGATGAAACGTTCCACAATCGAATTAGGAAAACCTTCAAACGGTTCCCAAAGGATCGGTTCCAACAAAAAATACGCGAGGATCGTCAAGGGGATGTAATGGAAAGAATCAATCCAGCCATTAACGTACTTCTTATACTTCACAAGAAACGTCCCAAGGACCAACCCGAGTGGGATCGCTAAAAACACACGTAAGAAGGCGATCACTAATGCCGTTAGAATTGTATACTTGGCACCAATAATGATTTTTCCGAGCATGTCAAGCCCCAGGGGGTCCGTTCCAAATGGGAAAGACCATTTTGGTGAAATTGGAGAAGATTCCACTACAACACCCTCAACAGAAATAAAATACAATCTCCGCACTTCATTCCCCCACATAATTGAATAGACAAAACTGGAGGTAAGCATGAATGCGATAAATGTAAATCCAATAAGAAAGAGCGGGTTCTTCCAAACATTTTTCTTCATATTATATTTCCTCCCCCTTATTGGCTTTTTTAGAAAGGACCATTTCTCCCAACGTGTAAAAGACAAACAGAGGAATGAATATAGAAAGAATGGCGATTGTAAACATTTTCGGCTGCAGAGTCGACATTAAGAAACGAGTTATCCCCGTTATATTAAATAGGAGCTCCAGCACAAATAAATTGGAGAGCATAAACCAGACGGTCTTCTTTGATTGAAAGAACACGGAAACGACAGCGTTTCTTAAAATCTGAAACGTCAATATCACCAGTTTCCCCAGTCCAATGGATCGAGCCAGGGTCACATAGTCTTTGCTTTCTTCACTTTCAAATGAAAGAATCGAAATCCTGAACAGCTGAACTGTAGGTAAAATCGCCAATACGAGCACAGGTAATAGAAATGCGCGTTCAGTGGCGACTGATGCAATTTCAAAAAACAGGATGCCCGTTTGCTTATACAGGGAGAGTACAAATAACTGCGAAAGCAAAATAACCAGAACATCCGGCATCGATTCGATCAAATAAAGGGTGAACTTGATTCGGTCTCTGTTTCTTTGAGAAAACAACATGGTGAGGATCGTGAGGAGAATACTTAAGAAGCATGCCAGAAGAAAAGCAGAAAACAAAACGAGTAACGAATAGGAAATCGGGTCCCATATATAAGGAAATAAATCGCGTTCCAGCTGCCCTCCGATAATGATATAGGTTAAATCCCCCGGATGAAACAAGGCATAAATGATATCTTTAACAGATTGCACATATGCCTGCAACCTCAATTCACGATGACCTATTCCTGAAAGGAGCACGGGCAGTCCGCCTATTAAAATAATGCCTATGATTGATAAGAAGAATTTGAGTAAAATACCACCGATTACTCTCAATGGATTGTCCCCCTGTAGGAATGATTAGTTTTAATAGTATCATAGGACGGTGCATATTATACATTATTTTCCTGTTTTTTCACAATTCCCTATACTCCTTAAAAAAAATGACCGAAATCCCCTAAAAGGACTTCGGTCGTTTCTTCTTTACACTCTCGAAAGTTTATTCAACACAAATTTTTCAACGACTTCCGCTACTCCGTCCTCCATATTAGAGGCCGCAACGTAGTCCGCTTTTGCTTTTATATCCTGAGGAGCGTTGCCCATGGCGACACCCAGCCCTGCAAATTCGATCATGGCAAGATCGTTGTAGCTGTCCCCTATGGCAATGACCTCTTCCGCTTTAATGCCCATCGGCTTGATCAGATAGTCGAGGCTTGCTCCTTTTGTCACTCCAAGCTGTGTAAACTCCAAGAAGAATGGTTTGGAGCGCATCACACTCAGTTCACCTTCCAGTTCGGTTTGAAGTTTTTTCTCGACTTCCACCAATCGATCGGCTTCTTTTAACATGAGTGCCTTCACAACAGGCTCCTTAATTGCTTCTTTAAAGTTCGGAACCACCTTTACAGGCAGCCCTGTCAATTCACTTTCAATAGAAGCATATTCACTTGTTTCTTCTACGACAATCGCATCATCAGCATAAGTCAGAATCCCTACATCTTCCCGTTTACTCAAATCATATAAGCGATGAGCGGTTTCGGCTGATAGAGTTCGACTGTATTTCTCTTCGTTTGTCTTGCAATCTATTATTTTCGATCCATTGAAAGAAAGAATATAGCTTCCGTATCGGTCCAGCTTCAGTTCTTTTGCAACCCACTTCATCCCAAACGTGGGGCGGCCGGATGCCAGGACAACTTTCACTCCAGCTTCCTGCGCTTGAAGTAAAGCATCTTTTGTACGACCCGAAATCGTTTGGTCATCTCGTAATAATGTATCATCTAAGTCCAGTACAATCATTTTATAAGTCATAATGAAAAATCCTTTCAGGAAATCTGATTTATATTATCTTACTATAACATCTATCTTTTAGTATGAAAAAGAAAATAGACCACCGAATCGGCAGTCTATTTCAAGTTTACATGGTCCAGATCCCATTTTCTAATGGTAAAACCAGCCTGGTTTGAAGCTCCGAATACTACAGCATCAGTGTTTGGTGATGGATAGAACCGGGCTGTAAACGTTTCTTCTCCTCCATTTATAAATACTTCAATGGAAGAAGTGTCGACAAACACTCTTAATGAATTCAATTTCTCCACTTTACATTGCCGCTTCTCTACCACTCCATTTACATAGCTTTTGCGCTCAAGAGTCACCATCTGTTCCCCGATAGAATAAACGAGTCTGCCTCCATCTCCAATGGAAAGATCAAACCACCCTTCAGATAAGGACAAATCCTCGATCTCCAATTCAAACGCTTTTCCGTTTACGCCACTGAGTTCGCGGCATTCTTTATCCAATTCAACCTCGTGTTCTATAGCTTCTCCGGCTCTTAAATCCCGCAATTCTACAAGAGGAACCTGTCTCACCTTACCGTTCACAAGCTTCAGCTCACGAGGCAAGGTCATTGTATGAAGCCATTTATGTTCAATGGTGGGATGATCCTGTTCATTTTGATCTGGTACACTCATCCAGGCAAATAGAATACGGCGGCCCTTGTCATCGATTGTCGTTTGTGGTGCATAGAAGTCGAAGCCGCGATCCAATTCTTCGAAATCGCCATGTTCAAACCTTCCTGCAGCTGAATCAAAATGTCCGGCAACATAGCCTGCCTGATACACATTTTGATACTTCATTCCGGAAGCTTCTATTCCCTGCGGCGAGAAAATTAGGATGTCCTGATCTTCTAACCTGAACAAATCGGGACATTCAAACATATAACCGAAGTCAGCAAGTTTGCCCACGCCTCCACCTGCAAGGACGCTCCGATACTCCCAATCAATTAGATCATGCGATTGCAACAAAGCGACTGCTCCTTTTAACTCTGTCGTCTGTGCACCTACAACCATAAAAAATGCTCCATCCTGTTCCCACACTTTTGGATCGCGGAAATGGGCGGTAAATCCTTCCGGCAAGTGAACGACGGGACCTTTTTTGTCAAAATGAATACTGTCTTCCGAGAGTGCTAAGCACTGATAGGATTCCCGATTCCCTTCCTTGTCCTTCACGTTCCCTGTATAGTACGCATAGATTTTCCCGTCATGCTCGATGGCACTTCCGGAATAACAACCATTTTTCTCATACCATTCTGCAGGCGTGAGGGCGATGTCTTCATGCGTCCAGTTCACTAAGTCCCTTGACGAGTAATGCCCCCAGAACTTCGCACCATGTCCTGTTTTAAAGGGCATCCACTGGTAATATAAGTGATAGACCCCTTTGAATTGGATAAATCCATTCGGGTCATTCAATAGTCCCACAGGTGGCATGAGGTGATAATGAAGGCGGTAGGGATCCTGCTCTACAATACCCTTATGCTTTTCCATTTCTTCATATACTTCTTGTCGAAGCTGTTCATCTTTGGTCATCGTATCTCACCTTTCCTTAGATGATGGTTTACTTCTTCTAAAGTAGGTAGAGCCGTCATCGCCCCTTTTGTTGAGGCAGCAAGTGCACCGGATATGGCTGCAAACCGGGCCATGCGGGCTGCTTCTTCTATTGATAAGGATTCAATATTCCCTTTGTATTCATGTAGAGAATAGAGAATCCCGGATACAAACGCATCCCCGGCCCCGGTTGTATCCACTGCTTTCACCTTCATGGCAGGTACGTACTGTCGAGCATCTCCTACATACACAATGCTTCCTTCTGCCCCCATCGTGATAATCAAGAAAGGAATATTGTATGATTTTAGTTTCGCTACCCCTGCTTCAATCTCTCTTTCACCAGTAATAAATTCGAGTTCTTCCTCAGAAATTTTCAAAACATCCGCTTCAGATAACATGCTCTTAATCGTTTCTCGGGCATTTTCCTCAGAATCCCATAATCCTAATCGTAAATTGGGATCATACGAAACCAGTAAACCATTCTCTTTCGCCACTTTCACAGCATGTTGCGTCGCTTCTTTCGCCGGAGAGCTGATCATGGAGATGGAACCAAAGTGAAGGATTTTATGGGAAACGAAATCCTCTTCGTCTATATCATTTACTTGGAGGAATCGGTCGGCACTCGGATCAATGTAAAAGTCAAAGCTGCGCTCTCCGTCTTCTCCATTGGTTACAAATACCACTCCCGAACGGACATCAGGAGTTAAAAGCATTTGATTGGTCCGAACACCATATTCCTGAAGAGTCTCTTGCAGGAACCTCCCTAATACATCAGCTCCCACTTTCCCTAAAAAGGTAGATCTCGCGCCTAATCTAGCAAGTCCAACAGCCACATTGGCGGGAGCTCCTCCGGGACTTTTTTGATAGGTAGTATTTTGTTCATCTAAAGGGATGAAGTCTATCAGTGCTTCTCCCAGTGAGATAATTCCCTGTTTCATATCGAGTTCCTCCTCGTTCCATTCGCTTCTACTTTAAATATAGCAAATCCTTACTAGTCAGGTGACTAGTAAGGATAAAGATTTCTATTTTGCTTCTTCTTTCCAACCCAGTAATAAGGTTGCTGCAAATGCGCCTGCTACAGCGATGACAAATCCGATACCATAATTAAGTGGGTCTTGAGCGATCGCAAACATCGGAATACCCGTCAGTCCAATCCCGTTGGCCATCACTTGAGTGAATACCACGTAAGCTCCTCCAAGTGCTCCACCGATGGCTGCTCCAATAAACGGGCGGCGATACTTTAAGTTAACCCCGAAGATTGCCGGTTCTGTAATTCCCAGGAAAGCTGAAACGGCTGCAGGTACAGCAATTTCCTTCGTTTTCTTATTTTTCGTTTTAAAGAAGACGGCGAGTGTTGCCCCACCTTGTGCAACGTTGGCCATTGCCCAAATTGGCAGCAAATAGTTTCCGCCGATGTTTGATAACAGCTCAGCTTCAATGGCATGAAAGCTGTGATGAACACCTGTTAATACGATGGTTGAATACAATCCACCGAAGATCAGTCCCGCTATCGGACCGGCTGTATTGTATACAACATCGAGAACCGTTGTGATTCCGTTACCGAGGACTCTTCCAAGTGGTCCAACGATAAGCAGGGCGGTAAATCCTGTGAAAATGACCGTTAAGAACGGTGTCACCAACAAATCAACGGTATTTGGTACAATTTTGCGTAAGCTTTTTTCAATCTTCGCCATTAAGTAAACGGTTAATAGTACAGGAATAACCGTCCCTTGGTACCCAAGCATTTCAACGCCGAATCCGAAGAAATCAAGAGTGTCCGGCTGGGCATCGGCAAGACCCCATGGATTCAGTAATGCCGGGTGGGTCATGATCCCCCCGATGACAGCACCTAAGTAACCATTCGCGCCAAATTCTTTCGCTGCACTCATCCCGATCAAGATCGGTAAAATGATGAAGGCAGCAGAAGAGAACATGTCCAGCATCACGAATAGACCGCTTTCAGGATCTACCCATTTATACGTTCTCATCAGACCAAGGAGCCCCATTAACATACCAGCCGCTACGATTGCAGGGATGATGGGTACAAATATGTTTGACAATGTACGTGCAAAACGGGCAAATGGGTTCATCTTCCGTTTGGCTGCATCGCTGTGAGACTCCCCCGTTGGTGACCTATCTTCAACTGATGCTCCAACAAGAGGGCCGAAATGTTCAAATACTTTGTTTACATTCCCTGTCCCGAATATGATCTGGAACTGACCGGAGCTTGAGAATGCCCCCTTCACACCATCCAATTCCTCGATGGCGCTCTTTTCTATCTGACTTTCGTCGTCAATCACGAGACGCAGACGCGTCGCACAATGAGTAGCGCTTACAACATTATTCTTTCCGCCCAATAACGGGACAAGCTGTTCTGCCACTTCACGATAGTTCATCATGAATCCCTCCTGTTTCTTTGAAAATATCAATAAAAAAAGACCTAGTACCCTTAAGAGAATAGAGGTAGGTCAAAGAGAGACGCTTACCATTATCGTCTTAAAGATTCTAGGTCTTGCCTGCATGATCAGTAACAATCCTACTGTATGAAATTGATGAGTTCATTCTACAATATGAAAACGGTACCGTCAACCATTTACTTTTACTTTAAGAGGCGCTCTATGTGCAGCGCGATATACGCAACCTCTGAAGGAGGGAAGTCAATGTTGTATTCTTCCTGAAGATATTTTGTGATTTCCTTTGAGCACTCATAAGCCCTTAGGTATTTCATCTGAATGAGTTCAAGCATGTCTTCATCGATGGGATCAAACTGGTCTCCCTGCTCAATCCGATTTAGCGCAAAACGGAGATGGGTGATCAATCGTTGATAGTTGATGCTCGACTCTTCTACTTCTATGGAAAGAATCGATTCTACCTGATCGACAAAATCCCTCAGGATCGTTGCATGCTTCAACGTTTCACTCATGGAAGGGGCATCCATCTTCGCCGTATGAATATGAAGGGCAATATGAGCCGCTTCATCATCAGGGATTTCGATCCCGAGTTTCTCCCTTATCTCTTCTTTAGCCCATAGCCCAACTTCATATTCCTTTTTGTAAAGCAGCTTGATTTCGTTCAAGAGCTTATTTTGGATGGGGATTCCTTGCTGCAGTCTCTCAAGTGCAAATGACAGGTGATCCGTCAGGGCTATATGGATATGATCGCTAAGAGGGGCATTTAAATGTCCCTCTGCATAGCTGATGATGTTTTCAGCGATCTCAATATGTTCCTCCGGCAAGGTAGCCAGTAGCTGCTGGAATTTCTCCGAGGATTGTTCATGAAGGACAAAGATCTTTTCAATTTTGTTCTTGGGAATAATATCATTTCGCTTCTTTTGAAAAGCAATCCCGCTCCCCATCACAATTTTCTCCTGCGGCCCGTCCACCACTACAACAGCATTGTTGTTTAAAATTCTAAAAATACGCATATATGTCCTCCGTACAGTTCATTACTCCTTATGTTACCACGATTTAGCGTAAAGATAACATGTAAAGTGTGTAGACTAAAAATTTTCATGAGGAATATGATATGCTGATAGAAAAAATGAAAGCGGGAAAAATAATGATTTCTACATACTTTGAAAAAATCCAGGAAAAGTTACATGTTGTGCAAACCATTGAAGCTGACAAAATGTCTGTGCTTGCCGGGAAGATTTCTTCTTCCATTCAACAAGATGGCATCATCCAGCTCTTCGGATGTGGTCACTCCCACATCCTCTCTGAAGAGGTATTCTATAGAGCAGGTGGACTCGTTCCGATCAATCCGATTTTGATAGAGCCACTCATGCTTCATGAAGGAGCCGTGCGATCTTCTCATTTAGAACGAGCGAAAGGGTATGCGAGTGAATTCATGAATGCACAAGATATTCAGCCCCATGATGTGGTGGTTGTTCTCTCCACTTCCGGAAAAAATCCCGTTCCAATCGATGTTGCCCTTCACGCGAAGGAAAAGGGTGCTTATGTTGTATCCATCAGTTCCTTTGACTACGTGGAGAAAGAAACATCCAGACATCCCAGCGGAAAATTTCTTAGTGAAGTAGTGGATCTTGCCATTAACAATCACTCT
This sequence comes from Rossellomorea sp. y25, assembly GCF_038049935.1. Classification (NCBI taxonomy): domain Bacteria; kingdom Bacillati; phylum Bacillota; class Bacilli; order Caryophanales; family Bacillaceae; genus Rossellomorea; species Rossellomorea sp. y25. Next base: position 3,723,909 of record NZ_CP145886.1, read on the forward strand.
ATCGTCGGGGATGCAATACTGACCGATGAACGAGTGGCTGTTCCATTCTCTCCCTCTTCAACCGTCGTCGGGGCGGCGATTTTGAATAGCGTTATGGCTGGTGCCATAGAAAACATGGTGGAAGAAGGATACGAGCCGCCTATCTTCATCAGCGGAAACGTGGATGGTGCAGATGATCATAACAAGGTGTTAATTGAGAAGTATCATAAGCGTATTCCCTTGTTAACGAAAGGATTATAGATAAAAAGAGTAGGTGCCCTTTATAAATAAGGCTCCTACTCTTTTTTACAGTCTGTCCAAGTTAATTTTAAACTTATATTTATCAGCTCGATATATAGATCGCACCAATTCAAAAGGAGTGCCGTCCTCCAGGAATGAATCGCGTTGGATGAGCAGCACCGGCTCACCGCTCTTGACCTTCAGATGCTTCGTATCCGCTTCGGTCACAATCGCCGCTTCCACTGATTGAGTGGCATGGCTGATGTGAAGGTTTAGCTCACCTTCAATATAATGATACAGGGATTTTTCCAGTATTTCCTGATTCAATCCAGGAAGAAGCTTGACTGGGATATGACTCGTTTCCAGGGCCATCGGTTCGCCGTTTGCAAGGCGAATTCGCTTCATAGTATACACAAGCTCTTCTTCCTCTAATGAAAGAAGTTCCTGTATATCCTCCCCTGCCGGAGAAATTTCGAAATGCAATAATTTATTTCCTGGCTCTAAACCGCGACTCTTCATGTCTTCGCTAAAGCTTGTTAACCCTTGAAGGCTTTGTTCAATCTTCCGGTGGGAGACGAATGTTCCCCGCCCTTTTTCTCGATATAACACATTCTTATTCACAAGATTGGTGATCGCCTGTCTCACGGTCATTCTGCTGATTTTAAATGCTTCAGCAAGCTCCCTCTCAGAAGGCAGGGCATCCCCTGGTTTTAGCTCTTCAGACTGTATTAAATGTTTAAGGTGTTCTTCTAACTGATAATACAAAGGAAGAGGAGAATTTTTATTAACCACGAACGCTTCTCCTTTCGAATTAAACGATTTATCTTTTATTTTAGTATATACACCCTGTTTATAACAGACAATTATCCGAGGTCTATATGAAAGTGGCAGACGATTTTGTCAAAAACGACAAACCCGTCTGCTCTCTCCATTTATTTTAACTTTCTTAACTCATCGGCAACAAATTCCACATCAGTCCCGACAATGACTTGAAGGTTTTTGTTGTTTACCTTCATCACACCTTTAGCCCCGTGTGCTTTTAACGCTTTTTCATCTACAAGTGCGGCGTCATTGATCTGTAATCGTAATCGTGTGGCACAGTTATCGATCACTGCCAGGTTTTCTTTCCCGCCAAGATCCTTCAGGAAATGTTCAGCCATTATTTCATATTTACTATTTCCACCTGAATTCTCATCTGCTACTACCACATCTTCATCATCTTCACGACCCGGAGTTTTCAAATTAAACTTCTTGATCAAGAAGGTGAATAGGAGGAAATAGATGATTCCATAAAGAATGCCTACCCCTAATAACAGCCAAGGTTTTTGACCGATATTGAAATTCAAGATGTAATCGAAGGCACCTGCTGAGAAACCAAAACCGTGATGGATCCCAAGTAGGTATGTGATGACCATTGAACTTGCCGTTAAAACCGCATGAATTCCATAAAGAACAGGAGATAAGAACATGAAACTGAATTCAATCGGCTCAGTGATCCCTGTTAAGAATGAAGTAACTGCTAATCCGATTAACATACCAGATACATTTGCACGCAGATGTTTTTTGGCAGTCACAATCATTGCCAGGCAAGCTGCCGGAAGACCGAACATCATGATCGGGAAGAATCCGGTTTGGAACGTTCCAGCTGTTGGATCCTTCGCAAAGAAACGCGGGATGTCCCCCTTCACGATTTCTCCTGCTGTGTCTTTAAATGTTCCAAATTCAAACCATACAAGTGTATTTAACACGTGATGCAGCCCGACTGGAATCAAGAGACGATTCAACAGGCCAAACACACCTACTCCCGTTGCACCTGCACCGATGATCCATTCACCGATGGAATTGATCCCGCTCTGAATCGGAGGCCAAACGATTCCAAAAACACCTGCGAGTATAACCATTGACGCAGCAGTTACAATCGGAACGAAACGTCTGCCTCCGAAGAAGCCAAGCCAGGCCGGAAGTTTAATATCATTAAAACGGTTATATAATAAACCTGCCACGACCCCGGAAATGATTCCACCGAAAATCGCCATATTGGCATCAGGGTCAAGGGCTTTTAAACCGCCCGTTAACACCAAATAACCGATGGCACCCGCCAGACCAGCCGTACCATTACCATCTTTCGAAAATCCGATTGCCACCCCGATGGCAAAGATTAAAGCTAAATTTTTAAATATGGCATCTCCTGCTTCAGACATGAACGCGATTCCCAATAAATCATCCTGACCTAAGCGCAGCAATAATGCAGCTGCAGGCAGAACCGCGATTGGAAGCATGAGCGATTTACCGATTCTTTGCAAGAAACCTAACATACTATCCTCTCCTTTTGTTTCAAGTGAAAGCGTTTAAGCAAAACACATCATATCATTAAAAAGGAATAGATGTCTATACCAATTTAACGATTGGAACTTATTGTTCAGTAAGTTAGAAAAGTTCCCCACCAGTCTGAATTGTAAAACATTTATTATAACTCTAACTGGTATAGACATCTATACTTTCTGGTGGTATTGTAGAATTGTAAAGTATTCAAGGAGTGATTTCAGTGACCTCAAATACAAAAAAACTACTTATCCTGGATGGTAACATCTATGCAGAAGATACAGTTTATGAAAAAGGATTTATCAAAATAGAGAATGGAAAGATCACCGAAATGGGTGAACGTTCCCAGTTAACCGATTCAGAAGAGTATAAAGTGATTTCTCTTCCCCATGGGTATAGTGTTATCCCAGGAATGATAGATATTCATATTCATGGAGTAAATGGCGCAGACACAATGGATGCAAAGCGAGAAGCTCTTGATACGATGACCGGGACACTTCCGAAAGAAGGAACAACCAGCTTCCTTGCAACAACCATGACAGAAGGATCCGATGCAATCGAAAAAGCATTGAAGGCAACCGCAGACTATATGTCAAAGCATCAAAGTGATGGTCAGGCAGAAATTCTCGGCATTCATTTAGAAGGACCGTTCATCAATCCGGACAAAGCAGGAGCACAACCTCTCAATCGAATCCAAAAGCCAAGTGTTGACATATTTAAACACTGGCAGGCCCTATCTCAAAACCATATAAAATTAGTCACTCTCGCTCCCGAACTTGATGATGACCATGAATTGATCCGTTATTTAAAAGAGAATGGGATTATCTCTTCAGTAGGCCATTCCAATGCAACATTTGATCAGGTCGGTAAAGCCATCGATGCCGGCTTGTCCCATGTGACCCACTTGTTCAATCAAATGTCAGGACTTCATCATCGTGAGCCCGGGATTGTCGGTGCTTCCTTCTTACGACAGGAATTAATGGTGGAATTGATTTCAGATGGAATTCACGTTCGACCAGAAGTGATACAATTGGCATTCAATCAGATTACAGATGAGCGACTGATCCTCATCACTGATTCCATGAGAGCCAAATGCTTGAAAAATGGTCAGTATGACCTTGGCGGACAGATGGTGACGGTTAAGGACGGGAAAGCTTTATTGGACGAAGACACTTTAGCGGGAAGCGTATTGAAGATGAAAGACGCATTTACGAATATCCAGGAATTTACTACGGGTGATATGAGAAGTGCGATCAAAATGACCGCTGAAAATCCGGCCAGACAATTAAATGTCTTTGATCGAAAAGGAAGCCTTGCTCCCCTGAAAGATGCAGACATCGTCATATTAGACGAAAACAAAGACGTATACACAACGATATGTAAAGGAAAAATAGCCTATATTCGAGAGGATGATACTCATGAAACTAATTGAAGTGAAAGACTACCAGGAGATGAGTCAAGTCGCTGCAGACTATCTATTATCCAAGGTAAAAAAAAGTAAAAACGTAACACTGGGTTTAGCCACAGGCGGAACACCACAAGGGCTTTACGAGGTGCTGATTCATGATCATCAACAAAACGGAACGTCTTATCAATATGTATCGTCCTTCAACCTGGACGAATACATCGGCCTATCAGGTAAACACCCTAACAGCTACTACCATTACATGAATGATAACCTATTTAAACACATTGATATAGATTCAGAAAACACCCATATCCCTTCAGGAAAAGCAGCCGACCCCGCAAAAGAATGCGAAGCGTATGATGAAAAAATCCGCTCCCACGGGGGGATCGACCTTCAAATACTAGGGATCGGAAGCAACGGACACATCGGGTTCAATGAACCAGGTACATCGTTTGAATCCAACACTCACATTGTTGAGCTTGCAGAGTCTACACGTGAGGCTAATGCCCGTTACTTTGATTCAATCGATGACGTTCCGACACATGCTATTACCATGGGAATCTCATCGATCATGAAGAGTAAAGAAATTCTCTTACTGGTTTCAGGCGAGGCCAAACAAGCGGCGATGAAAAAGTTAGTTGAAGGCAAAATCTCAGAGGACTTCCCTGCTTCTATTCTGAATCAGCATGATCATGTAACGGTGATCGCCGATGAAGAAGCTCTGGCACTAGTGAAAGGGTTAGAGTTTTTAAATAGATGAAAGGATGAAGATATGGAGTGATTAAGTTTGGTCCGTGTCTTTGAGAGCGGCGAACAATGGTTCGTCGCTATTTTTTTTATAATTGTTGGGATATTTATAGATTAAAAAGAAGAATATTATAAAAAAGGATTGACGAAAGCTATGTATATTTCTTATAATAAATCTTGACCGATCACGGGGCATTAGCTCAGCTGGGAGAGCGTTTGGCTGGCAGCCAAAAGGTCAGCGGTTCGATCCCGCTATGCTCCATACCGAAATAAGATGGGGAAATCTTGTATACAAGATTTCCCCATCTTATTTTTATTATCTTGTTTTTGCTATAGCTTTGATCTCACACTAAACGATTAGTTAGCAAGTGGTATAAACTGAAACTTAGTTATCACAATTTCTGCTTCCTTTTGATTCAATGGAGCCCTTCCTCCAAATAACCATAAGTTAATGTCTACTTTTTCGTTTTTGGTATTAGGAATATCTCCTCCTCTATATGTCCATTCCTTGATTCGATACCATTCTATTGGACTTGGTAGTTTTGAATAATGTCCATGAAGGGAAAGAAATTTAATGGTTGTTGGAGTCCATAAAAAACTATGGGTTGAATAGTTTCCGCTTAGAGACGTTTGAAATTGAATCATATTCCCCGCCTTTGTATAGGGCTGAACCACGTACTGAGAATTTGGTCCTTTTGGATTTCCCCATTTCGCAAATTCAATGTCAATTTCCCGATAATTATTCGCAGCAGCATCCGCAGAAGTACCATCATATGTGAATAATCCCAAAGTTATATTTGGATCCAATAGATCCGGGCGACCATCCACAAAAAATCGGTACGTTCCATAACCAAGGGTTTGCGTGTTATATACTTCAGCACAGTACCACTTATTGTTTCGTTTTGTTATTTTCAAATGCAATCTTCCCGCACTGTCTACCCATACATTTTCGGTACTACCTGAAAAATAATTCGGTCCGGGACCCCATTTGTTAGTTGAAGAATTTTTCACATTCCAAGTATAGCCACTCCACTTAATTGTTCTATTATTCAATTCTATTCCTCCGATATATTAAATTTTTTAATATATCATATGTATAACCTGTCACAATGAATGTAAGTTTGTCCATATAATAGAGTAAACTTTGTATACAAACTAACGTTTATACTTAATAGATTTCTAGATCCATGCTGAGTAAGAATATTGTTGGCAGAATAAAGCGACCATCCTTCATAGAGTTTATCCGGCCCCTTTCCCATTCACTTTTGCCACAATACTTTTTGAAGTGTACTCAATCAAAATTCATTATCCTCGATCCGGCACTTCCGTGATATACTTTCATGTACAAAGGGGTTGAAAATAATGGAAAAATATCCAGTATTCGAAACGGAGAAATTAACACTAAGACAACTCACAATGAAAGATGTAGATTTTCTTTATGAGCTATACACGTCCGAGGACGTTCTCCGCTATTTTGGCATGAGTCCGATTGAATCGAAAGAAGTGGCTGTCAGTATGGTAGAGAACTACGAAAAACACCTTGAAACAGGCGGTCCCATGCGCTGGGCGATTGTGGAGAATACCAGTGACAAAATGATCGGTACATGCGGATTCCACGCCATTTCCAAAGCCTATAAACGCTGTGAAATAGGTTATGACTTGAGCCCCGGCCACTGGGGTAAGGGCATCATGGGAGAGGCACTCTCCCCTTTACTTACCTATCTGTTTACAGATAAAGGAATGAATCGTGTAGGGGCAGTGATCGTCCCATATAATAAAGCTTCTGCAAGAGTGATTGAAAAGCTTGGTTTCAAACAGGAAGGATTACTCAGAGAATATATCCTTCAAGATGACCATAAATATGATGCTTACATGTACAGCTTGTTAAAGAAAGAATGGCTTTGTGAGTTTTAGAAGAACCTGAATGGGCAATAATGGTCAGTGCAGATGAAAAGGAGCTGGTAGAATGGTACAGCAGATGTTTCAGGGGTTTTTGCGCTGGCCTTTAGTTGTTCGGATATTTATGATTGCGATTACGCTGATGCTCTCGTTTGGAACGATTATTCATTTCATCGAGCCCGATACCTTCCCTTCCCTATTCGATGGGATCTGGTGGGCGATTATTACGACTTCCACTGTTGGGTATGGGGATTTTGTTCCCTCATCGTTTGAAGGCAGACTGATTGGCATTATTCTCATCTTAGTAGGTGCCGGTTTTCTTTCTACTTATTTTGTCACCCTTGCAGCAGAAACGGTGATGACACAAAATGCATATTTGGAAGGCAGAGCTGCGTTCAAGGGGAAAGAACATGTTGTAATCGTAGGATGGAATGAACGGACGCGTGAAGTGATTAACCAACTAACATCCCTGCAGTCCCAATGTGATATCATCTTGGTCGATGAAACCCTTCAAAAGAATCCATATAGCAATAACCGTATTCATTTTGTGAGGGGAACCCCTTTTACAGATGCGATTCTAAAAAAAGTAAATCTCCATCAAGCATCGATCGCCATCATTACCGCTGATCAAAATAAAGATGAGAAAACGGCAGACATGAATTCTGTCCTGACTCTTCTCGCCATTAAAGGGAATCACCCTGAATTGTATACGGTCGTTGAAATTCTCCAGAAGGATCAAGTGGCCAATGCCAAACGTGCTGGAGCCGATGAAGTAATTCAAACGAATATGCAAACCAGCTACGTGATGATGAACAGTATCATTTCTCAAGGGATGTCTAAGACGATATTAAAGCTTTTGAACCATCTTAAAGGAAATAATCTGAAGCTGATCCCTGTTTCCGATGAATACATCGATGAAAATTTTCATTCATTGAGTGCACATCTTCTGAAGAACAATATTATCTTATTGGGCATAAAAAAAGGAGAAATCACGACTGTGAATCCTCCTTTGACGACTTTGATTGAAGAAAATGATGAACTGCTTGTGATCTCTAACTAGAGAACAAAACGTTCTCCAGCTCTTTTACAAGTTCTTTCCCGACTTCAATATATTCTTCCGGGAAGCTTGCATCGGGATCTTGTGGTTCAGAAAATTGATTGACAGAGCCTGAAAAGGTTCCGGTTGATGCGTAATCGTCCAAGCCACGCTGGTATTTATGAGAGAGAAGGAACGGTTTACCGAATTCAACCGTGGCCCCCCTTGAATCCAATTGACCGTCAACAGACGTAAACGGTACTCTCAAATACTGGTAGCCAACTTCGTCATCAATTTTATAATCAAAATAGCCGTGATCATAATCCCAATTTCCACCTATCGAATATCCAAGCGGTTTTAATAGCTGTTCAAGCTTATACAGTTGGTAATGCTGTCCTTCAATGCTAGATGAAAGCTCAATCACGTGGATCCATCCCCTTTCTTTTAGGGATAGTTTCTCCTAAAGTAAAAGAAAAATGTAAAAAGAGCACTGAGATTTCCCTCAGTGCTCTTTCCTTATTTAAGACGTTTTTCAAGCTCAGCTTTCTTCTCTTCAAAGCCTGGTTTTCCAAGAAGGGCGAACATATTCACTTTATATGCTTCCACGCCCGGCTGGTCAAATGGATTTACACCCAGCAGGTATCCACTCATCGCACATGCTTTCTCGAAGAAGTACACCAGGTATCCGAATGTGTATGCATCCATTGCAGGAATTTCCACGATCAGATTTGGTACGCCACCATCTGTATGGGCAAGCAATGTCCCTTCAAACGCTTTGTTGTTTACAAAATCCACTGTTTCACCGGCTAAATAGTTTAAGCCATCCAGATCACTGTCAGCCTTCTCGATTTTCAGCTCATGCCGAGGCTCTGAAACCTTGATGACCGTTTCAAAAATGTCACGGCGTCCTTCTTGAACATATTGTCCAAGAGAATGCAGATCTGTAGTGAAGTTAGCTGAAGAAGGATAAATTCCTTTTTGGTCTTTCCCTTCACTTTCTCCAAACAGCTGCTTCCACCATTCAGAAAAGTATTGTAAGCCAGGCTCATAGTTAATGAGCATTTCAATTGTTTTCCCTTTATTATATAGGGCGTTGCGGACCGCTGCATATTGATAAGCAGGGTTTTCTGTAAGCTCGGATTTGCCGAAATCTTCACGCGCCTGTGCAGCACCGTTCATCATTGTCTCGATTTCCACTCCGCTTACAGCAATCGGAAGCAGCCCAACTGCTGTCAGAACAGAATAGCGGCCTCCGATATCATCAGGAACAACAAATGTTTCATAGCCTTCGTCAGATGCCAGTGTTTTAAGGGCACCCTTCGATTTATCCGTTGTCGCATAGATGCGTTTGCGAGCCTCTTCCACCCCGTATTTTTCTTCCAGCATTTTACGGAAGATACGGAAAGCAATCGCTGGTTCAGTCGTAGTACCGGACTTCGAAATCACATTGATGGAGAAATCTTTTCCATCAAGGAGATCCATTAAGTCTCTCATATACGTGGAGCTGATGTTTTGTCCAACGAATAATACTTGTGGAGTTGAACGCTTTTCTTTCGGCAGGGCATTGTAGAAGCTGTGGTTCAGCATTTCAATCGCTGCACGGGCTCCCAAGTATGATCCACCAATACCGATTACAAGAAGCACATCAGAATCATTTTTAATTTTCTCTGCTGATTTCTGAATGCGGGAGAATTCTTCTTTGTCGTAATCTACAGGGAGGTCGATCCATCCAAGGAAGTCGTTTCCTGCACCTGTTTGTTCATGTAAAGAATGATGAGCAACCTTTACGGCATCACTTAAGTATGTAAGTTCGTGTTCTCCAAAAAACGATAACGCTTTTGAATAATCAAAACGAATGTGTGTCATAACCATCCTCCGATTAAAATATTTTCTTCTATCTCACTTTATCGAAAGCTGACTCGAGAATCAAGAAAGCTCCCCTTATGTAAGCGTGTGCATTAAAAACTTTTTTTAACCACAGTTCTCACCAGCTTATAATTCCCTAATTATGGGTCAGCAAACCAAAAAGAGGGACGGACCTTCACGTGGTCGGTCCCTCCCCATTAAGACCAGTAAAATCGGATTCGGTTCCTTACGTGAATGGGTGATCATTAACGATGAGGCGTTGTTTGGGTCAGAAGAGTAATGATTATATCGTGAAAATAGACGGATGGAATGCAAACGGCATGAAAAATAAGGGAGTAATTTGAGTAAGAATCTTAAATCCGGCCGAAACGGAATCGAATCCGGCCGTTTTGTTGAAAAATCCGGCCGAAATGGTTCAGAATCCAGCCGTTTCACCCCTTAATCCAGCCGAAATCACAAAAAATCCAGCCGATTAGCTATATTTTCCAACTCTCACGCAAGAAGAGGGACGGACCTTGTTCACCAAGGTCCGTCCCTCCCAATACTTATTATAGTGATGCTCTCAGAATCGCAAGAACGTCGTCTTTATTCAGTTTATTGAAGTTACCGAATTCGCCGTTCACCATCGCTTTGTCTGCCATCAATTCAAGTTGACTGTCGTCGATATCATAGTCTGCCAAGCGGGACGGGGCACCGATGCTCGTCCAGAATTCACGAAGCTTTTCGATTCCTTCCAGTGCCACTTCCTCTTCTGACTTACCGGCAGGATCGACATTGAATACTCGTTCTGCCAGTTGAGCAAATCGTGCAGGATTCACTTTCAGGTTATGCTTCATCCAGTTAGGGAATAGAATCGCGAGTCCACCTGCATGTGGGATGTCGTATACGGCTGACACGGCATGTTCAATGTTATGGCTTGCCCAGTCACCGTTGTAGCCCATTTGCAGCATTCCATTAAGGGCAATTGTTCCAGAGTACAGAATCGTCTCACGAAGCTCATAGTTTTCAAGATCATTGATCAACTTCGGAGCTGTTTCGATAACCGTAGTCAGAACGGATTCACACATACGGTCTTGAAGTGGTGTGTTGGTTGCATTATTGAAATACTGCTCAAACACGTGACTCATCATATCCACCATACCGTAGATTGTATGATCTTTCGGAACTGTGAACGTATTTTCCGGATCCAGGATAGAGAATTGCGGGAACGTCACCGGGCTGCCCCAACCATATTTCTCATTCGTTTCCCAATTCGTGATAACAGATCCTGCATTCATTTCAGAACCGGTCGCTGCAAGAGTCAGGACGGTACCGAATGGAAGAGCTTCTTTCGCAAAAGCTTTCTTGGTTACAAGATCCCATGCATCTCCATCATATTTTGCACCAGCAGCAATTGCTTTTGTACAGTCGATGACACTTCCGCCGCCGACAGCTAATATAAATTCAATATTATTTTCTTTACTTATCTCTACACCTCTTCTGACTGTGGAAAGGCGTGGATTCGGTTCTACTCCGGAAAGCTCGAATACTTCGCTGTCAATATCCTTCAATACAGACATTACCTGATCGTATAACCCATTACGCTTAATGCTTCCGCCACCATACACGACAAGCACTTTTTTACCGTATTGAGGTACCAATTCTTTCAGTTGTTCTACTTGTCCTTTTCCAAAAATCAATTTGGTTGGATTGTAAAAAGTAAAGTCATTCATTTGTTGTTACCTCCTTGTATTTTATAAGGGCCGAACTATTTCGTTACCCAAAATGTCTTCAACACATTTCCTATTATCGAATATATCATCCCCAAAATGCAAAGAACTTGCACATGGAAATTTTGTTGCAGTCAATCTGAATAGGAATAATTGCAATGGGAAACTTATAAATGAGCCATTCAAATAAGGAGGAAAACAACATGAGTGCAATTCAACGCATTGCTTTGGTTCTTACCATCATTGGTGCTGTGAACTGGGGACTTATAGGCTTCTTTCAATTCGATCTTGTTGCAGCCATCTTTGGTGGTCAAGATGCCGCTCTATCCCGTATCATTTACGGCTTAGTTGGTATTGCTGGTCTAATTAACCTTGGACTATTATTCAAACCAACGGAAGAGCTTGAAAGAGAACCTCATACTGAACCAACAAGATAAATGATGCTCAAACAGCATCAAAATTAACGAGGATTACACTTTGATCCTTCGCTTAACAGTTCAAAAAGGTGACCCATTCTTTGGGTCACCTTTCTTATTTCAGTAACTTCTTAATGATCTGCATGCCAAATCTTCCACTTGGATAACGGAAGCTTAAGTCGAACTTCGTCGTCTGCTTTAAGATGCTTTTATAATGTGAGAAAGTTGAGAAGCTTGATTCCCCGTGATAATTCCCAATCCCACTCTCACCTACTCCTCCGAAAGGAAGATATGGTGTAACGATGTGCATGAGTGTATCATTCACACAACCGCCGCCGTAGGAAATTGATCCGTTAATTCGCTCTTCGGTGACTGGATTGCTCGTGAACAAATATAGAGCCAGGGGTTTCGGTCGCTCTGTCACAAATTCAATGACTTCATCAAGCTCCTCATATTCTATGACTGGGAAAATAGGGCCGAATATTTCATCCTGCATCACCGGTACAGTAAAATCTCTCGGCTTCATTAAAGTGGGTTCAATTTTTAAGCTCCCAGCATCTACATTTCCCCCTAAGAGGATTTCTCCATCTTCCAGGTAGCTTGTTAAACGATTGAAATGACGCTCATTGACAATCCGACCAAATTTTTCACTCTTTAATGGTTCTGTTCCATAAAACTCAATAACCGTTGTCTTAAATTCAGTGATAAATTCATCTAGCTTGCTTTTATGAACAAATAAGTAATCAGGTGCAATACACGTTTGCCCGGCATTTGTCACTTTACCGAAGGCGATGCGCTTCGCAGCCAGAGGGATATCCGCCGTTTCATCCACGATACACGGGCTTTTCCCACCCAATTCAAGAGTGACAGGTATCAACTGTTTTGCCGCTGCTTCCATCACCACTTTTCCAACGGGAACGCTTCCCGTAAAGAAAATATAATCAAATGGCTGTTTTAGAAGATGCTGCGTCGTTTCCACTCCACCTTCAATCACGAAAAGCTGTCTTGGGTCAAAATGAGTATTGATCATTTCCGCTAATAATGCCGATGTAGTAGGAGTTAATTCTGACGGTTTAATAATGGCTGTATTCCCCGCTGCAATCGCTCCAATGACAGGGGCTAGTGCAAGCTGGATTGGGTAATTCCATGGTGCGATGATCAGGGTAACCCCGTAAGGCTCCGGCACGGTATAGGCTTTAGAGCCAATATGTGTTTTCGCCGTTTTGACCTTTTTAGGTTCTGCCCATTCGTCGATATTCTTCAGAACAAATCGAATTTCTTCAAGCAGGATGCCGATTTCTGTCGCATACGTTTCCATCTCTGATTTATTTAAATCTCTTTTCAATGCATCGATGATTTCTGCTTCATGATTTTTTATGACTGCTGAGAATTTCTCTAACAAGTCTTTTCTATATTGAATTGGCCGGGTAACCCCTGACTTGAAAAATCGCTTATGCTTTTGAAGTGCTGATTCAACCGTTTCAAGAGAAGCTTCCTCGATAATCATTTCAGTTGACACATGAATCCCTCCGAATCTTTAATGTTTAATAGTTTAAACATAAGAACATTAATATCGTACGACGACTTATGCTTATTGTCAATTTTAATGATTTTACCCAGAATCGATGCTCTCTAATCATTTTGATACAAATAGAAAATTCCTTTACAAACCGAAAAAAAAACGCATCCCCAATAAATTGAGAACACGTTCTTTATTTTATGCGATCGTTACACCCAACCTCTGAATCTGGAGGCTTCAGCCATTTTGCGTGCGCCGACCATGTATGCGGCGAGTCGCATATTCACTCGACGATTCTGAGATGTTTCGTATACATTGTTGAAAGCTTCGACAAGTTTAGCATGAAGCTTCTCGTTTACTTCTTCTTCCGTCCAATAATACCCTTGGTTGTTCTGAACCCATTCGAAGTATGAAACCGTAACTCCACCCGCACTTGCAAGTACGTCCGGTACAAGCAGGATTCCTCTTTCAGAAAGAATTCGAGTTGCTTCAAAGGTAGTCGGACCGTTTGCAGCTTCTACCACAATGGATGCTTTAATATCATAGACATTCTCTTCAGTGATTTGGTTTGAAATCGCTGCTGGAACAAGGATGTCACACTCAAGCTCCAATAATTCTTTATTTGAAATCGTGTTTTCAAATAGAGTCGTTACTGTACCGAAGCTATCGCGACGATCTAATAGATAATCAATATCCAAACCTGCCGGGTCATGAAGGGCACCATGGGCATCTGAAATGGCGATGACCTTCGCACCCGCATCGTGCATGAACTTCGCCAAGAAACTTCCTGCGTTTCCAAAACCTTGGATCACGACGCGTGCACCTTTGATGTCGATGCCACGTTTCTTTGCAGCTTGGTCAATACAGATTGTAACACCTTGAGCCGTTGCCTTTTCACGACCTTGGGAACCACCAAGAACAATCGGTTTTCCTGTAATGAATCCTGGTGAGTCATTTTCACGAAGACGGCTGTATTCATCCATCATCCAAGCCATGATTTGTGAGTTTGTGTACACATCAGGTGCTGGAATATCCTTTGTAGGACCCACAATCTGACTGATGGCACGAACATAACCGCGGCTTAGCTTTTCAAGTTCAGTGAAAGACATCGTTCTTGGATCACAGATGATCCCGCCTTTTCCTCCACCGTATGGTAAATCAACAATTCCGCATTTCAAGCTCATCCACATGGATAAGGCCTTTACTTCCTCTTCATCTACTTCAGGATGGAATCGTACCCCGCCCTTGGTAGGTCCGACTGCATCGTTATGTTGTGCACGGTAGCCAGTGAATACCTTGATACTGCCATCGTCCATTCGAACCGGGATTCGAACGGTCAACATACGAATCGGCTCTTTCAGAAGTTCATACATTTCTTCCGTATATCCTAGCTTAGATAAAGCATCATTGATGACATGCTGTGTAGAAGTAAACAGATTAAGGTTTTCTCCCATTGTAAACATTCGCCTCTTTATTATGTGATCTGAAACGTTGTAATTGTAACATATTACCGTATCTTAAACCATTGACTTGGTAAAGAAATAATTTTTATTTTCACGCCTTATTACGCTCAGTCTAAGAAAAAAATCTTCTTGCTAAATGGTTATTCACCCTTGGGATTAAGATAATACTTTTTTGATTCTTTCGATTGCCCAATCCAGGTCTTCTTGTGAGATGACAAGTGGTGGAGCAAAACGAATGACTGTATCATGTGTCTCTTTACAAAGCAGTCCTTCTTCTTTCAGCTGTTCACAGTATTTACGGGCTGGTTCGTTAAGTTCCACTCCAATAAATAAACCACTACCACGAACTTCCTTAATCATAGGATTATCTATCTCACGAAGTTTACTCATAAAGTATTCTCCCATTTGAAGAGAACGCTCTGCCAGATTCTCATCGATCAGTACATCCAGGGATGCTACAGAAACCGCACATGCCATTGGATTTCCTCCAAAAGTAGAACCATGGGAGCCTGGGTTGAATACACCTAACACTTCTTCATTGGCAACAACACAAGAAATCGGGAATACCCCTCCACCAAGTGCTTTTCCAAGGATGTACATATCAGGGTCAACATCTTCCCACTCACACGCAAACATTTTACCAGAGCGTGCTAGACCTGCCTGAATTTCATCTGCAATGAATAGGACGTTGTTTTCTTTACATAATTCATATGCTGCTTTCATGAAGCCTTTAGGAGGGAATACAATCCCTGCTTCTCCTTGGATAGGTTCGATTAGGAAAGCTGCTGTATTTGGTGTAATGGCGGATTTCAATGCTTCCAAGTCACCGTAAGGAATCAAGTTGATTCCCGGAAGCATCGGACCGAAGCCACGCTTGTATTCTTCTTCTGAAGAGAGGGAAACAGCTGTCATCGTTCTTCCGTGGAAGTTCCCGTTACATGCGATGATTTCCGCACTGTTTTCGGCTACACCCTTCACATCATATGCCCAGCGGCGAGCTGTCTTGATCGCTGTTTCCACTGCTTCAGCACCAGTGTTCATTGGAAGAGCCATGTCTTTACCGGTCATCTTACAAATCTTCTCGTACCAAGGAGCCAATTGATCGTTGTGGAAAGCACGTGAAGTCAATGTCACACGATCTGCTTGATCTTTTAATGCCTGTATGATCTTTGGATGACGATGTCCCTGATTTACAGCTGAATAGGCGCTAAGCATATCCATATACTTATTCCCTTCAGGATCCTTAACCCATACACCCTCTGCTTCTGAAATAACGATTGGTAGGGGATGATAATTTTTCGCACCATACTTTTCCGTTTGTTCGATAATCGAATGAGTACTTACTGCCATGAAAGTTCCTCCTTGTTTAAAACATTCTATTTTTAAAGGCTTATGACGAGGTTAGTTAACATATATGCAAAAAAAGTTTGCATTTAGAAAACCCTTACACTTATAATAATGCAAAAGATAGTTGCATTTTTCAAGAGTTTTTTAAAATTTTTTATAAATCCGCTCTTTTTGCCAATTTAATTGCTTAACAGTCATCAATTCAGTAACGGACGGAAGGAAAATTTGCGCAAATAGATGCTTGATAGACGATACGTTTTGCAGTAAGACCTAATGAAAAAGAAGAGGAGAGAGACAGCATGCTGGAATCAGAAAAACGTTTGTATATGTACGAAAAAGTCGCTGAACATCTCGAATCAGGCATACATGTCATCGATTCTACCGGAAGAACCATCATCTACAATCGAAAAATGCGCGAAATCGAAGGGATGGAAATTGAAGACGTCCTGGATAAAAATTTGCTGGATGTTTTCCAATTTCACTCTGAAGAAGAAAGTACCCTTCTTAAAGTTCTGAACACAAAGGAACCAACCCTTAATGTGAAACAAACTTATTTTAATATGAACGGAATCGAAATCACGACGATGAACGACACCTTTCCGATCTTTCACGATGAAGTGCTAATTGGGGCGATTGAAATTGCCAGAGACATCACGAAACTCGAAAAGGTGATGAGAGATCATATAAATAAGCGTCCGAGCAGTTTATTTACCTTTGACAGCATCATCGGTAAACATCACCGACTGCAGGACGCCGTCGAAACCGGAAAGCGGGCGACAAGGACGTCTTCCCCTGTGTTGATATGTGGTGAAATCGGTACCGGAAAGGAGCTTTTTGCACAAAGCATCCACAACGACAGCGCCCGTGCCAATCGCCCTTTCATCACCCAGAATTGCTCGTCACTACATGATGATAAGCTAGAAGAAATCCTGTTTCACGAGGAGCGAAAGGACAGCAATCCGGAAGAACACCGCCCCTCCCTCTTCCAACAAGCACAGGGAGGCACACTGCTACTGGACGAAATTAACTCATTACCCCTTTCCCTTCAAGAGAAGCTGCTAAACTTCTTTTCCCAAGGGACGGACCTTCCATATGATGTGCGGGTGATGGCGACTGTGAACGAGGATCCCATCGACGCAATTGCAGAAGGGCGGT
Source organism: Rossellomorea sp. y25 (assembly GCF_038049935.1). NCBI lineage: Bacteria > Bacillati > Bacillota > Bacilli > Caryophanales > Bacillaceae > Rossellomorea > Rossellomorea sp. y25. Next base: position 3,741,015 of record NZ_CP145886.1, read on the forward strand.
TATTAAAGGACCTCTATTACAGGCTGAGCATTGTTTCAATCTTTATCCCCTCTCTCCGCTCGAGAAAAGAAGATTTACCGGAGATTGTGAACTATTTCATTGACCAGTTCAACCACCATTTCGCTATGGGTATTAAAGGGATTTCGGATGAAGTGAGTGAAATTTTCCACCAGTATGACTGGCCAGGCAATGTGAGGGAGCTTGAGCATGTCATTGAAGGAGCATTTAGCTTGGTGGGGTTTGAAGAAGAGATTGGCTTCAATCATCTTCCATTCGGATTCAGGCAGAGGATTCATCATACTTCGACAGGAGAAAATAGTCAGGATGAATCGGAGTTTCTTTACCAATCTGGAACCGAAATCAAGCCGTTGGAAATTTTCATGGAAGAAGCTGAAACCTATTATATTCAAAAAGCGTTGAAATACCATGACTTTAATATCACTAAAACAGCGAAATCCCTTGGTATGAGCAGGCAGAATCTGCAGTATCGGATACGGAAGTATAGGATTGAGCGGAATGCGTTTTAATGTTGGTATTTGGCCACTTTCCTTTTAGGGGAGTGGCTTTTTTGGTGGCGCGGTGATGCTGTTTGTCGCGTTGCTTACATCTCCCCAACAATAGAAAAAAGAGCACCAGCCCTTTCATCAGCACACCTTCACCGATAAAAAGACCAGTACTCATCCATATTTATTTCACATGCTGCAAATATGGCGTCAGATCCAATCCGATACTCTTCGCCAAATCCTTCCCAAGCCCCTCATCCGCCCGGAAGAAATTGCACACTGCACGCAGGGCAATTCTTTCGTTGATTCCTGATAATTCACTTGAAATATTCTTCACGACTTGCTTCTTCACTTCTTCGGGATAGCTTCTGTAAATGTGACCGACCTGACCAAAATCGTCCGTTTTCTGGATCTTCTGTCTTCCTGTTTCTCCTGCCATCGGCTGATGAACCTCTGTATACCCTGACACTTCTTTCGGCGTATCATTAAAGCTGTTCGGCTCATAATTTATCGGACTCGTTTGCTGCTTGAACGACATTTGTCCGTCCCTCTGATTATTGGCCACTTGAGCAAATGGGCAGTTGATCGGGAGCTGCAGGTAGTTTGCACCGATTCGGTAACGCTGTGTATCTGAATAAGAGAATAGTCTTCCTTGCAGCAACTTGTCTTCTGACGGAAGCATCCCGTTTACTAGCACTCCTGGGTTAAAACCCACTGATTCTGTCTCAGCAAAAATATTTTCAGGATTTCTATTTAAAATCATGGTTCCGACAAAATGAGATGGAATGTCACCTTCTGACCAATCCTTCGTTGCGTCAAGAGGATCGAAATCAAAGGCATCCATATCCATTGGGTCCAGCACCTGCACATACAGGTCCCATTCCGGGAAATCCCCTTTTTCAATCGATTCGTATAGATCACGGCTTGCATGATTAAAATCTTTCCCTTGAACTTCAGCTGCTTTTTCTGTTGTTAAATTTTCAATGCCTTGCTTTGGTTTCCAGCTTAGCTTCACATAAACAGTATTCTCGGCAGCATTCACCCATTTATATGCATGCACACTTGACCCTCGCATTTGTCTATAATTAGCAGGAATCCCTTCATCTGTGTAGAGATGCAGCAGCATGTTGGTTGATTCAGGAGTTAATGACATGAAATCCCAATATCTCTCAGGTTCTTGGATATTCGTTTGTGGATTAGGTTTTAAAGAATGGACCATATCCGGAAACTTCATGGCATCACGAATGAAAAAAACAGGCAGGTTGTTCCCCACAAAATCCCAGTTCCCTTCTTCAGTATAGAATTTGACGGCAAATCCACGGGGATCGCGCAGGGTCTCCGGTGAATGCTGGCCATGGACGACGGTGGAAAAACGGGCAAATACAGGTGTTTCTTTGCCAGTTTCCTGAAAAAGTGCAGCTTTCGTATATTTTTTCATGCTGTTTTTTGTAATGAATACACCATGCGCTCCCGCTCCTCTGGCGTGAACGACTCTTTCAGGAACTCGCTCACGATCGAAATGAGCCAGCTTCTCAATTAGTTGATAATCTTCAAGCAGCGCAGGTCCTCTTTCCCCAGCTGTCAATGAGTTCTGGTTATCGCCGATCGGGGCACCTTGATTCGTTGTTAGTTTTCTATTATCCACTTCAGACACTCCTTTAGATTATAATAATTATTAAGTAATTATAGTTTTATTTTAACTATTTGAGAACGAAAGTCAATTACAAATTATAATCATTCTAAAATTGTAATCGTTAAAATTAGTAAAGTCAGCATACGATAGGCATACCCACACAATCAATCGCTCTAAAGACAATAAAAAAGAGACAACCTATAAAAAAGTTGTCTCTAGAAATTATTATTGAGAGTAGAAGGGTAGAACCATAAGATTCACATTTATGCTTTGATCAGTTTGGAATCCGTAATAAAGCGTACGCCTTCCATTGATTCCAAAGAGAACACTCCTCCCCTTCCTTCCTTTACATCCAATATGATCCGGAAATGCTTCCAATACTCATATTGTTGTTCGTTCATATAAAAAGGACAGTCGGCTACAGTACCTACTAATACATCACTGTCACCAATGATCAGATCATCTTGACTTAAACACATAGGAGAACTGCCATCACAACATCCTCCAGACTGATGAAACAGGAGGGCCCCATGCTTGCCTTTTAACGTTTCAATCAGCTGAAGGGCTTGTTCAGTTGCCTCTAGTCGCTGTTCCATTTTAGAAGAATCCTAACGCTTTAGGGCTATAGCTAACTAGTAAATTCTTCGTTTGTTGATAGTGTGATAGCATCATTTTATGATTTTCACGACCGATACCGGACATTTTGTATCCACCGAATGCCGCATGTGCCGGGTATTGGTGATAGCAGTTCGTCCATACGCGTCCTGCTTGAACCTCTCTACCGAAACGGTAAGCCGTGTTCATATCACGTGTCCATACACCTGCTCCAAGTCCGTAAAGAGTATCATTGGCGATTTCAAGGGCTTCTTCTTTCGTTTTGAACGTTGTAACGGAAACAACAGGGCCAAAGATTTCTTCCTGGAAAATACGCATTTTGTTGTTGCCTTTGAAGACCGTCGGCTTCACATAGAAACCTGCCTCCTGATCTCCATCCAGTGTATTTTGCTCACCACCGATGAGCAATTCCGCTCCTTCTTCTTTCCCAATCTCAATATAAGATAGAATCTTATCCAATTGCTCTTGAGAAGCTTGAGCACCCAGCATTGTATCTGAATCCAACGGGTTCCCCTGCTTGATTTGTTTCACGCGTTCGATTGCACGCTCCATGAACTTATCGTAGATCGATTCCTGGATCAGCGCCCTTGAAGGACATGTACACACTTCTCCTTGATTAAGTGCAAACATCACGAAACCTTCGACTGCTTTATCAAGGAAATCATCATCCTGATCCATTACATCTTCAAAGAAGATATTAGGTGATTTTCCACCAAGTTCTAACGTAACAGGGATAATGTTTTGAGATGCATATTGCATGATCAGTCGGCCAGTTGTCGTTTCACCTGTGAAGGCTACCTTACCAACACGCTTACTTTGCGCAAGGGGTTTCCCTGCTTCCACTCCAAACCCTTGAACAACATTCAGTACACCTTTAGGCAGCAAATCTTCAATCAGTTCAACCAGAACCATGATGGAAGCAGGTGTCTGCTCAGCCGGCTTCAATACGACACAGTTACCTGCAGCCAGGGCAGGGGCAATCTTCCATACACCCATCAGAATCGGGAAGTTCCAAGGAATGATTTGGGCTACAACCCCGATTGGCTCATGGAAATGATATGAAACCGTATCATTATCGATCTCACCAAGAGATCCTTCCTGGCCTCTGATACATCCGGCGAAATAACGGAAGTGGTCAATCGCAAGGGGTAAGTCTGCCGCTAATGTTTCACGAACCGGCTTACCATTATCCCACGTTTCGGCTACAGCAAGCATTTCTAAATTTTCTTCCATACGATCTGCGATTTTATTTAAGATGATGGATCTTTCCGTAACAGAAGTTTTGCCCCAGGCGTCTTTCGCTGCATGTGCTGCATCTAATGCCTTTTCGATATCCTCTTTGTTTGAACGGGCAATTTTCGTGAAAACTTTCCCCGTAACAGGTGATACATTTTCAAAGTATTCTCCACTTGCTGGCGGCACATATTCTCCACCAATAAAGTTCTCATACTTGTCTTTAAATTGTACCAGTGACCCTTCAGTGTTCGGATTATTATAAAGCATCTAAGATCCTCCTGTATATATGTATTTTCGTTAAATTAAGCGCTTTCATTTCTCATTATAGGCCATTAAGGAGGTACGGACAAGTGTATTGTTCAAAAATTCATTATTTTTCGTTAATTTATGATGGATTATTCCACGAACGGCCAAACCTTCTTCAAAAAAAATAAGTTGATTCTCATCAAGAGAATCAACGATATATTTACTGACTAATTGGCTTTACTATATACTTTCGAGTTCAGAATATTCTCATCCGACATTAAATATCCATGATTTTTCTTTAAAGCGTCTTCCAGTTGATCTGGCATTTTCTTTGAATCATACGCACAGACAACGGTCAGATTGTACTCGTGTACAACGCGATCCGTTTCTGTTTCAAACCATTCAATAATGGACGTTGGCTCTTCTAATGTGCCCCACTCCACATTTGTCCACGAGCGAAAAGAAATATCGTTCTCTAAGTAGGGGGTAATGGCTTTTGTTAATTGTTCATAAATGGCTGGAGGATGGTAACTTCCACTAGATTGATAAAAATCAAAGTTACTGATAACCTGAATCCTCTCCAATTGGCTGCTTGTTAATTGGGTTTTTAACCGTTTGAGCAACACATTCAGATTCCTTTCGTTCTCAATCAGAACGACGGAATCCCCAGTTTCGATCCCCTCAAGAATATAGGCTACGGCGTTTTCTAAATATTTATTTCGATCCTGATAGGCATAAAGGACATGAGTGCATTGATTTCCAGCTAAAAGATTCCCTATTTCCTCTTTCATATTCTCCCTCTCCCCATCAATTTTTTCTATTTATATCTATCAATTCTCTAAAAAAGAGCAATATCCCTCTTTTTCAAAGGATATTCCGGTACCTCCAGGGATATAAAACAAATCTATAAAAAAGACCGCCCTCCAAGAAAGGCAGTCTACTTAAAAATTGTATTATTTCTTGATTAGATCTTCACGTTCTGATTGTTCGATCCACTCTTCAAGCTTGTCTTTAAGAGTGTTGAAGCCAGCTGGTGTTGTTTCTTCGTTTGCTTGCTTTACACTTCCTTGACCTTGACGGCGAGGTTTTTTCGCTGCTGCAGGTTTTGCTTGTGGTGCTGCAGGAGCTTCTTCTGTAGCACGGATAGAAAGGCTGATTTTACCAGCTTTTTCGTCCACTGATAATACTTTAACCTTTACTTCGTCGCCTACTGAAAGGTGCTCGCTAACGTCTTTAACAAAGCCGTGAGTGATTTCAGAGATATGAACTAATCCTTGTGTTTCTTCATCAAGTGCAACGAACGCACCGTATGGTTGAATGCCTGTAACTTTACCTGTTACAACAGTTCCTGTTTCGAATTTTGTAGTCATGGTAACACTCCTAGTATATATATTATTTTTCGTCTTTACACGCAATTGTAGATTATATCATAGAATCCGTGATTCGGCAAAAGTTTATTCTATAAGACCTCTGCAACTAACCCCATTTTCATTGATTTATTCACCTATAATTGCTTTCTCACTAGTTATGCTTCCCAATTTTTAAAATTATTAAAACAGTGTAACTTAGCGCTCTTTATTTAGTTCTTCTGTCTCTGAAGACAAAATGACCGGTGTCGTCTGAACCCAACGATCTGGCTTAACGAAATTTACACGTCTTAACTCTTCGTATACTTCTTTCAGATGAAGGGATGTTGTGTACTCTGGATACTCTTTCAGTATATATCGGTAGGTTTCTTCAACTTGTGATTTCATTTCATCACTTTCATCAAAGATGGGCTGATACACATTTCCATCTGTAAAGTTTTGATAGAGAAGATCGTATTCAAGCTTCACTTCCACCCTGAACCTTGAATTTTCCGGCAATTCCTTTAACATCTTTTCGTAGTCCATCAAGCGATCAGCTGCTTCTTTCCATGTCCCTGTAAATTCACCTGCTTTAATGACTGGATCAAAACGGGTAATCATATACAATTCATACCCTTCCGGTAAGGCTTCACGACTTGTGATCATCCTGTAGTACTCCACATCCAATGTAGTTTCAAGCCGGTCCGTCTCACTGTTATACGATAGCTTAACTGCATTATTGAATATTCCATCCCGCAATAACCATAGTTTGGGGGGATAGTCGTTATTCATATGATTGAACTCCTTTATATTCAATTCTCCGTTCTCAACATAAGGCTTCCAATATTCACCATACTTATTCAACTCGTCCTCATATAGAGGGAGGATATCTTGTTCCTTTTTAATAAAATCATCAACCCATACTTCTGCTTCTTCCATCGTTAAAGGAGCTTTCAGATTTTTCATCATCACATCAGGAGTAGCCAATATCTGAGTCAACTCGTCACTCGCTCTCTGGATCCACTCCACTTTTCTTTCATTTGAGAAGTCCCGCTTTGGAATGGACTCGATATATGTGAGTTGCCTCCCTGCATCCCGTGCGATCACAGTCGAATTAAATATGCCTTCCGTAAACCCGAGCCGCTCCATTGCTTGAATTTTCCTTACATCATATTGAGCTTTCGCATTTTCTATCTCCCTTTGAAGTCGTTGGTCTGACTCACCGGCAAAATCAGCTTGATTCCCATTCTGTCTTCCCGGTACATCCATCGTAAGCTGCAGGATGAGAACCGCACCGATCAGAAGGACACCAATGAAACTTGCGACGTATGGCCAATGAATAAGTGTTCGCTTCTTTTGGGATTTCCCTTCTTGTTTTATGGCTTGTATGATGTCTGAGGGATTAGTCTGATCCGGAATTTTCTTATACGATTGATTCAATAATTCCATGCGTTTTTCAAGCATCTTGTCATCCATTCAATCTCCCCTCCCTTTTTCCAGCCTCTTCCAGTTCTTTTTTCAAGAGGTTTTTCCCTCTTAAAAGTCTTGTTTTGACAGTAGATAAATTGATTGACAGTATTTCAGCCATTTCTTCATACTTCTTTTCATGAAAATAGTAAAGGATGATCGGTATTTGATATTTATCATCCAGCATTTGGATGTTTCATTTATGTAACGACTACAAAGTGGATTTTGTTTCATTTATTTACCATTAATTTATTCTTTTAAAATAGACAAAAAAAAGCCTAACCCAATTCAAATTGGATCAGACTAATTCTTTGCAGTGATTGATTTCTTCTTTCGTTGCTTTTGGATAAATGGCAAGGCATACAGCATGAAGGCTGCAATATGGGCGAATGCAAGGTTTGCAACAAATAGGCTCCACAACGTCACATGTCCCCATCCTCCAAGTTCCGGAACGGCTACGTAATAAATAAACACTGCCCATAAGGCTATAACAAATGGGATATGAAGAACCGCCCACTTACGATGTTCTATCCAAAGAAATAGCGGAGTAGCCGTTGCGATAAATAGATATACAAGAAATACATCCATAGTAAATCCCTCCAATCAGATAGTAAACGCTTTCAATTATGGCGAAAAAAAGAATAATTTGTGAACGTTTTGTTACAATTAGTATACTACATTTTAGAGAAATTTCCAGCCCATTCATCATGTTTTTGACTAGTTTTCTAGAAATTAGGTTAATTGTAATGTTTACAAACGTTTTCACACATAATAAATGGAAATACATGTTGCCAAATTGTTCGCTATCTCTCATTTAATGGTATTCACCCCCATATTTCTTATATATTGAAAATTTAAAAATCCGGTGTACAGAGGGTGTAAAACATAGTACGATTGAAAAATCTTATTTTTTTGAAAGGAGGATCTTAGGTATGGCCAAAAAAGAACAATGGACTTCCAAGATTGGTTTCATTCTGGCGGCAGCCGGTTCTGCTATAGGGCTGGGTGCCATTTGGAAATTCCCGTATATGGCTGGTGCAAATGGAGGGGGTGTCTTCTTCTTACTCTTTATCCTTTTCACCGTTTTGATCGGTGCTCCCATTCTTTTGGCAGAGTTTGTCATCGGAAGACGGGCTGGAGCCGACGCTGTCACTTCCTATAAAAAGTTGGCTCCTCATTCCCATTGGCACTGGATCGGATATTTAGGAACGGTTGTTTCTTTTATCATATTATCGTTTTACAGTGTTGTGGGCGGATGGATCCTTTCTTACTTGGCCAGAAGTGTTACAGGCTCTTTAATTGGGAAAACCCAAGAGGAGTATGGAACCTTATTCGAAAGCATCATTGCAAATCCTAAGGAAGTGCTGATTGCACAATTCATCTTTATTGTGATCACAATACTTGTGGTACAAGGCGGGATTCAAAAAGGGATTGAACGTGCAAGTCGTTATATGATGCCGGCTTTATTTATCTTATTTATTATTTTAGTCGTCAGGTCCCTTACCTTGGAAGGCGCAATGGAAGGTGTCCGCTTCCTGTTATTGCCGGACTGGAGCTATTTGAATGGGGAAACGATGTTACTTGCGCTAGGACAGGCATTCTTTGCCCTTACTGTCGGACTCTCTGTCATGGTGACGTATGCATCTTATCTTTCAAAAGAAGATAGTATGCCACGGTCCGCCATCAGCGTATCCGGGTTAAATATCTTTATCTCATTATTGGCAGGATTGGTCATCTTCCCTGCTGTGTACGCCCTTGGTTTCCAACCGGATGAAGGACCTGGAATTGCTTTTGTTGTCCTGCCAGCCGTCTTTAATGAAATTGCTTTCGGCGGCATTTTCTTAACTGTATTTCTCATTTTATTATTGTTTGCAACCTTGACTTCCGCATTCTCCATACTTGAAATCGGAGTGGCTGCACTGTCAAAAGGAAATCAATCGAAACGAAAACCATTTACATGGTTAATCGGAATCCTTGTGTTTTTTGCAGGTATTCCAAGTGCCCTTTCATTTGGTGTATTCGATGATTTTCTCATTCAAGGAAAGAACTTCTTTGACTTTGCCGATTATATAACGAGCAATTTCGGATTGCCGATAGGGGCATTACTGATCAGTATATTCGTTTCCTACCGATTAAAGAGAGAAGATGTATGGAGCGAAATCCAATCCGGTTCGTCTATATCACCGGCCCTGTTCAATTGCTGGATCTTTCTATTGCGCTACATCGTACCCGTAGCCATTCTACTTGTTTTCATATCTTAAATGAGAGGTCCGTCCCTAAAGACGGACCTTTTATTTTTAACATTTTGTTCACTAGAAGGCGGGCTATTTTTTTCCAAATGGTGATAAACTATAGATATAAGGAAGATATTCTATGGGGAGGGACTTTAGCATGTCACACTTTGGTGAGAATTTAAGACGTGTACGCGAAGAGCGCAAATTATCTCAACAGGAGCTTGCTTTAAGGGCCAGATTAGGCACGAAGACGATTGAAAAGTATGAATCCGATCTGCAAATCCCTGATACACAAACAATTCTAAAGCTTTCAACCGTTCTTGATATACCAGCTTCCGAGCTGCTTGAACGGGAAGTCAAGGATCATCATCCGACCGGAGTTGATGTTGAAATGGAGCAGCTGATCAAAGAATTGGGTCCCAAACGAACGAAGTTGATCCTCCGCAAGGCAAAGGAATTCTCTGAAGATGATTTCCTGCGTGTGATGCAAATGTTATATGAGTTGAAATACGAAAAGAGCCAGCCTTAAAAACTTTTTATAAAATGATGTATAAATAATTGAAAAAGGGGTCATACTGAAAATAAGCTTTCTAAGTATTCCCCCTTTTGTTTTCATTTGTTGGACGATATTTCATCGTCCTATTTTTTTTTGCCCAAATTAAATAGGTGCCAGGCACAAATGTGTTTCTTTGTGCCTGGCACCCTTCATTTTCTAACTATGATTCTCAACAAATCTCTTCATCCGTTTCACAGCTTCCTGCAGCTGCTCCATACTTGAAGCATAAGAACAACGAATATATCCTTCTCCGCCTTTTCCGAACACATTACCAGGTACAACCGCAACTTTTTCTTCCATAAGAAGCTTTTCTGCGAATTCCTCTGAAGACATTCCTGTTTTCTTAACGGATGGAAAGGCATAGAAAGCTCCTCCCGGGGTGTGACAGGTTAATCCCAGTTCATTTAAAGAGTCCACAAAATAGTGGCGTCGATGGCGATAGCTTCGCTTCATTTCCATCACATCATCCATCCCTTTATCCAGTGCCTCCACCGCGGCATGTTGGGCAGGTGTAGACGCACACATCATGGCGTATTGATGAATTTTAAGTAATGACGAAGCGATCTCTTCAGGTGCACAAATATAACCCAGCCTCCAGCCCGTCATGGCAAACCCTTTAGAAAATCCATTGATCACAATGGTACGTTTTCTCATGTCCTTTAAAGATGCAATGGACACGTGGTGATGATCATAGGCCAGCTCAGAGTAAATTTCATCTGAAAGGACCACCAAATCATGCTTACGAATCACCTCTGCTAATTCCTCCAGGTTCTCTCTTTCAAGGACCGTCCCTGTTGGATTATTTGGCGAACAGAGTAAGACGGCTTTCGTTCTCGGGGAGATGGCTGCTTCAAGTTCTTCGGCTGTGACTTTGAAGTCATTTTCCGGCTTGGTTTCAACCGTTACAGGTACTCCCCCTGCCAATTGAACAAGTGGTACGTAGGAAACGAAGCTTGGCTCCACTACAATCACTTCATCTCCCTGATCAATGATTGCCCGCATACTGATATCAAGGGCTTGAGAGGCACCGACCGTCACAATGATCTCGTTTTTCGGATCATAGTCGACGGAGTATCCATCTTTCATATACGCAGCAATCTTTTCCCGGAGCTCAAGTAAGCCTGCGTTTGCTGTATATGAGGTATAGCCTTGCTCCAAGGACAGAATCGCGGCTTCTCGAACCGTCCATGAGGTAATGAAATCTGGTTCCCCAACCCCTAACGAAATGACGCCTTCCATATTTGCAGCCAAATCAAAGAATTTCCGGATACCGGAAGGCTTTAAGTTTTTCACTGATTGAGATATGTAAGAGGTCTTGGTTGTCATGGTGACACCACAATTCGTTTATCTTCACCATGATCACCAAAAATGGTTCCATCATGTTTGTATTTCTTTAATTGAAAGTGAGTTGTTGTAGATAATACAGAATCAAGAGTCGATAGCTTCTCAGACACAAAGGTAGCCACTTCGTGCATGGATCGGCCCTCCACCGTCACAGAAAGGTCATACGCCCCCGACATTAGATAGACGCTCTTCACTTCTTTGTAACGATAAATACGGTGAGCCACTTCATCAAATCCTACTCCTCTTTTTGGAGCGACTTTTACATCGATCATCGCCGTAACCCCTTCATGTCCTTCTACCTTGGACCAATCCACAACGGTACTGTATCTGACCAGAACATTGTCTTTTTCAAGCTTCTCAATCGCTTCCTCTATTTCATCTGTTGATACTTGAAGCATTTTCCCTAAATTCTCGGTGGAAATCCTGGCATCCTTCTGTAAAATCCTAACTAAATCCAGTTCCATTTCTCTTAGTTGCATTCTTCTTCCTCCTCATCACCACTAAATGGTTTTATTATATCAGAAGTCACTATTATGAAAAGAGGGTTCATCACTTTAAGGCTATTTTCCCCATTCCATCTATAATTACAATTGAATATGTTACAACTTTCAAATAGAGGTGTTAAATGAGTAAATACGGGTAAAATACCTGTAAGCCAGTAGAGAGGAGTGACGAAGTATGCAAGAACAAGATTTTGCAAAAGTGGTTCAAGTGAATGGTGCCAATGTTTACTTTGAACATCATCAGCATCCTACAGCCTCGGAAACCTTCGTCCTTCTTCATGGATTTCTATCGTCAACCTTTAGCTTTAGACGGCTTACACCTCTTTTGAAAGAAAATTATAATGTCATTTCCATCGATCTTCCTCCCTTTGGGAATAGCGAGAAAAACAACCGATTTATCTATTCTTACGACAACTTGGCCAACACGGTCATCGCCTTATTGGATCACTTGAATGTAAGGAATGTCCATTTAACTGGTCATTCAATGGGTGGTCAAATCGCTTTGAACGTGATGAAAAAAGCACCTTCATTAGTCGAAAAAGGCGTTCTCCTATGCAGTTCCGGCTATCTCAAGAAAATGAAGTGGCCTGTCACGATGCTAAGTCACATCCCCTTTTTCCATCTGTATGTAAAGCTGTGGCTAACTCGATCAGGTGTAAGGAATAATCTTGAAAATGTGGTACATGATTCAAAAATGATTGATGATGAAATGATGTTTGGATATTTGAAACCTTTTCTGGATGATGATATTTTCAAGGCCTTAACAAGGATGATTCGAGACCGTGAAGGAGATTTATCAGGGAACGACTTACGTAACATCCAAACACCGTGCCTCCTTGTTTGGGGAGAACATGACAGAGTGGTACCCCTATCCACGGGGCATAAGTTGAAACAGGATATCCCGAACTCAAGGCTGGTGGTCCTAGAGGAAACCGGTCATCTCGTTCCTGAAGAGAAGCCTGAGGAAGTATTGGAATACATTCATCAATTTGTATCTGCAAATGCGGCAGAGTTTTCCGACGATACTCAGACACAACCACTATACAAAAAAGGACTTTCCCAAGCGCTCATTTCTGAAACGTAGGGAGAAGTCCCTTTTTTATGTTACAAGTTAAATCGAACAAGATCCGCAATAAGGATAAACAAATAATTTTCATCTTTTTCGATTACATCATATGATTATATTAATCATTACATATTTAGAAAGGGGACAAATTTGTGAGTAAATTCGAAGAAATCATCAACCGAAAAGGGTCATCCTCCGTAAAGTGGGACCTGACGAAAACGGTATTTGGAAAAGACGATGTTTTGCCCATGTGGGTGGCAGATATGGATTTCCTTCCTCCACAAGATGTATTGGATGCCCTGCAGGAACGATTGAAGCACGGAATCTTTGGCTATACCTTTGTAGGGGATGAAACGGCATCAAGCATTAAAGACTGGGTACAAAATCGTCACGGCTGGGACATCGAGAAGACGTGGCTGCAGTACAGTCCAGGAGTCGTGCCGGCCATTTCAACCATTATTCAAGCCCTCACTGTACCCGGTGACAAAGTACTCATTCAGTCCCCCGTCTATACACCGTTTTTCAGCTTGGTGGAGGACAATGACCGGGAAATTGTCAATGCTCAATTAGAGTATAAAGACGGCAGCTATTCCATTGACTATCATGCCTTTGAAGAATCACTGAAAACAGGCGCAAAACTGTTCTTACTATGCAATCCACACAACCCGAGCGGACGTGTATGGAAAAAAGAAGAGCTTACGAAAATGGCTGAATTATGCCATCAGTACAATGTCGTGATCGTCTCGGATGAAATTCACTCAGATCTGGTATACGACACGCACAAGCATATTCCATTAGCATCTCTGAATGACTCGTTCCGGGATATAACGATCACGTGCATCGCACCAAGTAAAACCTTTAATCTCGCTGGATTACAGGCTTCAGCCATGATCACTCCCAATCCCGATCTCCGGGAAAAGATCGCCGCCATTCATAAAAAACAGGGCTTTTTCACTCTCAATACGTTTGGGATTGTTGGAATGGACGCAGCTTATCGCTTTGGTGGGGCATGGCTGGGAGAAATACTTGCGTACCTGCAGGAAAATGTGAAAGTCACGAAGGAGTTCATTGGGAAGCATTTACCCAATCTTCAAGTGGTGGACGCAGAAGGAACGTACCTGCTCTGGATTGATTGCACAAAGATGAATCTATCAGATGAAGAACTGAAGGAACGTCTATTGGATAAAGGAAAACTCGCATTGGAACCCGGAACGAAATACGGTCCTGGCGGGGAAGGCTTTGTACGAATGAATATTGCCTGTCCACGAGGGACGCTGATGGATGGGTTGGAAAGATTGCGAAAAGCTTTAAGCTGATGTTAAAAACGGGAAGAGTTGCCGGCAACTCTTCCCGTTTTTTGTATTAAAGAGGGGAGGTCATCGCTTTGATCGATTGGTATCCCTTTTCATCAGCTGGAATCTTAAAGATGTTATTACACAAATATCTTAGTGTGTTGATTAGAATAAGGACAAACCAATGAGTGTTGGGTTAATAAATTGGTTCAAGCATTGAATTGAGTGACCATCTGGAATGAAATCGGTTGGGGTAGAGGGTGTTAATTTCAACTTTTGCACGTTTTTTTTACTTTTCAAATTCTAATTGTACCAGGTGCAATTCGAATTATTTGTACCTGGTACAACTCGAATCATTTGTACCTGGTACAATTCGAACTATTTGTACCTGGTACACTGTGCTGCAAATCCGCACACACTCTACTTCTTTTTATCGCTCACAATTTCCCCGCAGGCAATACGTTTACCGGAATCACCAGAAGGCTGCGTCATGCCATCATCCTTATTTTCATCAATGATCAAAGAAGTACCTTCTTTTGTAAATAGAGATGTCTTCCCTTTTGTCAAGGTGACCCCCCCTGCCATCAGCTTTGCCTTTGTTGTCCCGTCATCATCCACGATGATATTAGGCAGGTCTCCTCCATGGGCCCCTTCAGGATGAAGAAGTCCATGTTTGGTGTCATCCGGATTGAAGTGATTCCCTGCAGATACAAAATCCGGACGTTTACATACTCCTTTTTCGTGGATATGAATCCCATGCTCACCCGGTGGCAGGCCTTCAAGATCCAAGCCGACTTCCACTCCGTCTGATTTCTCTTGCAGGGTGGCTTTTCCAAGTGAATCCCCGTTCTCATTTTTCATTTCCACTTCGACCTTTTTGGGGTTTTCAATGGCACATGCCCCAAGTAAAACACTCATCAAGATCATATATAATAGTGATAATTTTGTCATATCGCTCTTCCTCCAAATCTGCATACTCTTCCTCCATTGTTGACGTTTGAGGGAAAAAGTATTCCTTTTTTGCCCGAAAAGAAGCTGCAGGTTGGAGACGGTATTAGAAGAAAATCGGGGTGAATCAACACAACAAAAAAACACGCCTATATTTAAGCGTGTTTCATTCTTTTTATTCTGATTCCCTTTTACGCTGCCCCGCTTCCTCTTCCATCTTCTTCGTTTTCAATTCTTCACGTTTTGAAACCTTTATAATTAAACGGAACGTCAATAAGGCAGCTATTAAGAAGATGGCCATTGTAATGCTTGCCGGGATATATTCCGACTTATCTTCAGGAAAGTAAAGAAATAAATTTAATACATAAGAAGAAAGCATCGTAAGCTCCTTTCAAAAAACAAACTCTTCTTTTATTATACCAACACTGTAAAGGACAAACCAACTTGAATTCGGTCCGTTTTTAACGATTTATTGAACAGCCCCGGGAACAAGCCTCGACAATTTCCGAGGAAATACTTGTATATTCCTGCATATCCTGAACCTTCAAATCCTCCACGCTATAAAAAAAAGAGCCCTGAACCTCCAAAAGGGTTCACAGCTCTCTCATTCCTATTTTACAACCTTAATGCTTTCGATCACAACTTCTTCTTTTGGAAGGTCGTTCGCACCAACTTCTACGTTGGCAATTTCATCAACGATGTCCATTCCTTCAACCACTTGACCGAACACGGTGTGCTTTTGATCAAGCCAAGGCGTTCCACCATTCTTCATGTAAGCGTCAATGATTTCTGATGGGAATCCTGCTGATTTCATTTGCTCTTCAAACTGTGGATCGATGTCATCCTTCTGCACGATGAAGAATTGACTTCCATTCGAATCAGGACCTGCATTGGCCATGGAAAGGGCGCCACGAAGGTTGAACAATTCAGGTGAGAACTCATCTTCAAAGGATTCACCATAAATACTTTCTCCACCCGTTCCATTTCCATTCGGGTCTCCCCCCTGGATCATGAAGTCTTTGATCACGCGATGGAATTTCAGTCCGTCATAATAGCCGTTTTTACTATGAGTAATAAAGTTTTCAACTGTTTTAGGTGCCTGCTCGGGGAATAGCTTTATTTTAATCGTTCCCATTGAGGTTTTCATTTCTACTAATTTCTCGTTTTCAGCAACTTCTGTTGTAAGCTGAGGGAATGTCATTGTGTCATCTCCTTTGGATTCTTCCGCAGTATTCTTACTTTCCTCTGTTTGTTGTGTTTCTTCTTTAGCGGTATCTTCCTTCTCTGTTTGTCCACAAGAAGCAAGTACTAAACCTAGTAAAAATAGGATTACAATCATCAGACGCTTCATATATGTACCTCCACATGTTACCTTTATAGTAGTTATTTCTCAATTCATTCCGCTTTCATTATAATAGAGTTTGAAGTATTAGAGGAGGATTTTTTATGAAAAACATACAAATTGGTGATTATGTCACAGCTTTTTATAAAACCGGGAAGTATATCGGCGAGGTGACCGGAGAGCGGCCAGGTGCCTATGTGGTGAAGATTCTCTCAGTGTTAAAACACCCTCGACAAGGGGACCTGCATAATCCTCAGGAGGTGGATGTTCCACTGTTTCACGAGAGAAAAGCCCTTGCCCACCGTGAGCAGGCAAACATGCCGGAGAAAATGGTCAAGCCCTTTGATGGGAACATAGTAGACTATAATGAATCATTAGTGGCTGCCTACCTTACTCTTAAAAATGAGCTGGAAGCAGATTCTTCCCCTCACGCCCAAAAGAGCCTGGAAACACTCCAGTCCATTCAGAGAGAATATGAATTGATGTACAGTCTGACATTTTAACCCAAAATGAGGGACGGACCTTAGTAAGGTCCGTCCCTCATTTCATCATGCAAGCTGATTGTAAAATTTGGAGAGGTCGATTCTGTCCCCTATGGTTGTGGGTTCAGCTTTATCGAGGTATTTTTTGTCTTTTTCGACCAGATTGTAGATATGGTGGGTGGTGAGGGCATCATCTAATGCTTTATGATGTTTTCCGACTCCTTCTCTACCGTATTCCTGAACTGCTTTCCATAGCCCCGTTTGGTTTTGATCACCAAAGAAGCGTTTATATTCCATGGACAAGTCGACGAATTGAGCTTGGAAAGGAAATGGAATATCAGTCTGGGAACAATTATCCCTCAGTACCTTCATATCCATGTTTCCCCACGTTACTACCTTCTCGACTCCCCTTGCATTTAAACCGTTAAAATAGTCGATCAAGCAATGAAACGATATTCCCGTATCGACTTCTTGCTGATTGATCGATAAGAACCGTTTACAGCGATTGGTTAGTTTGGGAAACGCAGTCGGTTTCACATAAGATGAAAACGTATCTGACACTTTCCCATTCTGAACCACCACTACACCAGCTTCGATAATCTCTGGATAAAAACCTTTGGGGACTCTATGTCGTTCCGGCATAGAAAACTCAAAATCTATGAACACAAGCTGATCCGCTTTCGCCACAATACTCCCTCCTCAAAATGTGGATAAGACCCCAATTTATCTATAATAAATAGAATGCAAAAATAATGGTACACACGTCACTTTCCCATACTTCTTATTCTTACATTATATCATGTTGAACCTAGAAATTATGACTAATTCCCGGTTTTCACCGTGAATAAATGTTCTTCGTTGGACTGGAGACTGTATCTTTAATAAAATGAATATTTAGGTATGCGAAATAAATATCACATAGAAGGTGTTAACCATTTCAATCAAAAAAAAGAATTTAACGATTATGCTTTTGGCCAATTTCCTGGTAGCGGCAAGCGCGACAATGGTCTTGCCGTTTTTATCCCTTTATATCGAAACCTTTGGTACGTACAGTGAAGAATATGTACAGCGCTGGTCAGGGTTTGTGTTTGGGGTTACATTTTTAACGGCTTTCTTTATTTCTCCATTATGGGGACGGATCGGAGACCGTTTCGGGTATAAGCCGATCCTCCTTATTACAGGGTACGGAATCGCTGCGTCCATTTTTCTAATGGGCTTTATGGATTCGGTGTGGGGACTCTTTCTGCTTCGAATGGTCATGGGGGCTGTGACAGGCTTCATCCCTACCTCAATGGCCCTTATTTCCGCCCAGACCCCCAAGGAAGAAGCAGGTCGCACATTGGGGACCTTGCAAATGGGAACCGTGTCAGGAGGGTTATTCGGTCCGGTGATTGGTGGGATCCTCGCCGATAATGTGGGCTTTTCCTACACGTTTATTTTCACCTCCATTGCCATTGCCGTAGCAGCAACTGTTGTATTAATAGGCATTAATGAGCAACGGAGCAAAGAGCAACAGAATCAACGAAACCAGTATTCAAGTAAAGAAGTGCTTCACCATATTTTCAGTCACAAATTATTAGTGACGGTTCTATTACTGTCATTCCTTATCCAGGTTGCGAATTTTAGCATCCAGCCTCTTCTCGCCCTTTATGTAGACGAACTTACCTCTTCTACGAATCTGGCATTTCTGGCGGGAATTGCTTTCTCTGCTACCGGATTTGGTAATTTACTCGCGACCAGACGGTGGGGTCAGCTTGGTGATGATATTGGTTATGAAAAAGTTTTATCGATTCTCCTTGTTCTGGCATCTATTTTCATCGTGCCTCAAGCACTTGCTGTTGAACTTTGGCAACTCGTCCTGTTCCGTTTCTTGTTTGGGATCGCGATTGGCGGGATGATTCCTTGTGTGACGGCTTATATCCGTCAGGAAGCCCCTATAAGCATGCAAGGGGAAGTGCTTGGATACAATCAAAGCTTTCGTTTTCTTGGAAACGTGGTTGGACCTGCTTTCGGAGGGGTTGTGTCAGGATATATTGGTATTTCTTCCGTTTTTTATGTAACAGGTGCTTTATTCTTGGGCGCGTTTGGATTACTATGGTGGAGTATACGTCATTCTGAAACAACCAGCCATGTGAAAGATTACTAGAAAAGTAGAGTGAGAAATGAGAGTTTTCGCAGGTTATATAACGGTTATTAGTTTTATGCTCATATTTTTTACCACATTATTTTTTACGACGGATGAATTAAACAAAGTACAAAGCTTTCAAAAGGAACTGGAACTCGCTGTAAGTGTAGATACCATAGACCTTAATCGGACGAGCTTACTCCTCGACCAAAACGGGCATGTCTTTTCAGAGGTGAACCGTCCCTATCGTTTATATGTTTCGGATGAACAGATTCCTCCCTTTATGGAGGAAATTCTAGTCGCGTCAGAGGATCAGAACTTTTATGAACACGTTGGATTTGATGCCGGAGCGATTCTTCGAGCTGTTGTGAAAAATTTAGTGTTTACCCACATTCAACAGGGTGGGAGCACGATTACACAGCAGCTCGCAAGAAATTTATATCTAGGTCAGGAAAAAACGTACAATCGTAAATTGACCGAGTTATTTTATGCCCATGAAATTGAAAAATCATTATCAAAAGATGAAATTTTAGAGCTTTATCTGAATGTCATTTACTTCAGTAATGGTGTTTATGGGATTGAAACTGCGTCACAGTACTACTTTCAGAAGAGTGTAACGGAACTCAATCAGGCAGAGATGGCGTTCATTGCATCGATTCCCAATAACCCGGGAAAATATGATCCCATCGATCATTTCGATCAAACGAAAGTTCGTCAGGAGCGCCTCCTGGATATTCTAGTGGCTACGTCCAAGCTTTCTAAAGAACAGGCGGAAAAACTAAAAAAAGTTCCGATTAGTTTAAACGTTCGTAAGAAAAAAGACTTATACCCTGACTACGCTTTTTACGTTGAAAACGAATTAAAAGAACTGATCTCCATGCACGAGGGGTACAAATTGGAATTAGAAAATGCAGAATCTCCTGAAGAAAAGGAAAGGATCGCTCAGAAGCTTGAGGAACGTTTTCAGGAAGTGATTTCCTCAGGTGTCCGGATTCAAACTGCTTTAAATCCAGCTCTTCAACAAAAAAGTGTTCAAGCCTTAAATGATAATTTACAGAAAGAGCTACAGGGAGCCACTATCACCATCGACAACAAGACAAGGAACATTGTGGCCTTGTCCGGCGGCAGGGAGTATCAGAAATACAATTTTCATCATGCATTTCAAGCCTTCAGGCAACCAGGATCAGCGATAAAACCACTTCTTGTATATGGGCCATATATTGAGAAATACCAGGCTTCCATTACAGATAAAGTGAATGCGAACCGGTACTGCATCGGTGATTATTGCCCTATAAACTATGGAGGGGTTCAGCCTGGTAACGTGACGTTAAAACAATCGCTGGCGCAATCCTATAACAGTTCGGCACTTCGATTGCTGGAAAGAGTCGGAATAGAGGAAGCCTTTAAATCCCTATCTGCTTTTTCATTTAAAAAGGTCTCAAACGAGGACAAAACGTTTGCTTCATCGGTTGGAGGATTCACTTATGGAATGAGCCCTTTGGAATTAACCGATGCCTATACATCTTTTATTGATGGGAATTACCAGGAGAGTCATGCCATTATTCACGTGAAAGACAATAACGGTAAGATTCTTTATAAATGGAAGAATGATCAGAAGAAGGTATGGTCCGCAGATACAACATCCAAAATAAGAAAAATGCTGGGCGAAGCAGCTACTTCGGGAACCGGAAGGACAGCTTACGTTTCAAAACCTTATGTGGGAATCAAAACCGGAACCACCAATAACTATCATGACTACTGGGTGATGGGATTAACAGACACCTTCACTACTGGAGTATGGGTCGGGCACGACATCCCCCGGAACATGAGTCAGATCGAGCAACAGCGGCCAAGTCATAAGATTTGGAAAAGAATCATGGAATAACAAAAGAGTCTTCAGCATGTGCCGAAGACTCTTTTGTTACTAAAATTTCACCTTCGACATCACTGGCAAACTCGCCATCACCCCGTTGTATAATTTCAAAAAAACAAAGAATATCGTTAAGAATAAGGATGACCACGAGAACACCTGTAAACTGACGACTCCGATGATTCCCATTTTCGAGAGGGATGGACTTATTTTATAAACAAAATAAATAAAATACACGATGGAGCTTAAAGTAAATATGATCAAAAGTCCCAGGAAGGATTTCAGACTCAGGACAGACACGAGGCCACCGATAAAGTAAATCATCGAGCCTGTTCGAACGCGGTTATACAATAAACCATTCGAATCCATGGAGAAAAACAGCATGGATACACCATTGATCGTCTCCGCTATCAGCTTCAAGGCAGCAAACACCATAAAAAAAGCAACCATTAACAAAATCAAAATGGCGAGCTTTAATTGCATATCCGATAAAAACTCCCTCATTCCGGGATAGACACCAATTTTCTTGAAGATGTCTACAAACACTTCCACACCATATACGGAAAACGTAAGGCTAAATAATAATATAGAAAAAAGAGGCAAGTAACTTGTTAAGTATGTATTTTTCAATCAAAACTCTCCCATAACGATTCTTCAACCACTCTCATCATAATCGTTTATGAGTATCTTGAAAAGGGTATAGAAACAGAAGGAACAATGACTATATACCTATCATTCATTTCGTGAAAATGACAAAAAGACTGCCCCTTCCATTCATTGCAGAAAGGACAGAACCTTATTGTTGGGTCTCAGGGCCAGAATGCGGCACGACTCGAATATATTCCCGCGATCCAAATGGTTGTCTTTGAGGAATGGGATCTCTCGTTACTTCTTCTTCCACTTCTTCTGTTTCACCATATTGAACCGGCCTGATATTCATACTGGTAGGGTCTTCAATTTCAATGATTCCTCTATTAAACCGATCTTGTGATTCAATTAACCACGCAAAGCCAAAAAAAGTAAAGAATATGGTCGTAACCGCTACAGTTTTCTTTTTCATAACTTCACCACCTTATGGATAGGATTCTCCAATTAGACCGAAACTATTCTTGAGCTCGAGTAATTCAGAAAAAATCTAACAATTTTTCAGGTGTATTTTCCGTCTGTCTTCATATTTAATACTTCATGAACAATCTGATACGAACGGAATCCTCAGTAATGCAAGCATTTATTTTTTACGTTATAATGCTCTTTGAGGTTCAGCTTCGGTCGAGGTTTTTGAAAGAAGATGCTTGTTTAAAAACTGGAAAGACATTAGACCATGCTTTAGAATAAATGAATTTTACATGAGGGGGGTTTTATATGACTTTGTTACATTGGGCTATTGTATCGCCTTTTTTATTTGCCATACTCATTCCATTCCTTTATAAGGCATTTCGGAATGTACATACCGGTTGGTTCGTATTACTGCTGCCAGTCGCTTTATTTACTTACTTTTTTCAATTCATCTCCATTACCAAAAATGGAGACACCGTCAAGGAAACCTTGGAGTGGATGCCCTCCTTCGGGATCAACTTCATCGCCTATGTTGACGGCCTTGGATTACTTTTCTCCCTTCTCATCACAGGGATTGGTTCACTGGTTGTCCTGTACTCGATTTATTACTTAGATAAGAAGAAAGAACAACTACATAACTTTTATGTGTATCTAATGATGTTTATGGGAGCGATGTTGGGAGTTGTCCTTTCTGATAACCTAATCGTTCTTTATATGTTCTGGGAGTTCACTTCCATCTCCTCATTCTTATTAATCGGTTACTGGTATCATCGTGAACGTTCGAGATACGGTGCTCAGAAATCCATGCTCATTACCGTATTTGGTGGACTGAGCATGCTAGGAGGATTTTTACTTCTCTATCTTATGGGTGGGACCTTCAGCATCAGGGAATTAGTCATGCAAGCAGATCAGCTCATGACTGAAGCACTGTTCCTTCCAGCATTATTGCTTGTCCTATTAGGCGCATTCACGAAGTCCGCTCAATTCCCGTTCCACATTTGGTTACCTGATGCCATGGAGGCACCGACACCGGTCAGTGCTTACCTGCACTCTGCCACAATGGTCAAAGCCGGTATTTATCTTGTTGCCCGCATGAGCCCGGTATTTGCAGAATCAAGTGTATGGCTGTGGCTTGTGGGCGGATTCGGTATCTTTACACTATTCTGGGGTTCCTTTAATGCGGTGAAACAAACGGATCTTAAAGGAATACTTGCATTTTCAACCGTCAGTCAACTTGGTCTTATCATGTCTTTATTGGGAGTCGGAGCAGCGGCTCTTCACTATAGTCAATTGGAAGATAATATTTATATGGTGGCTACCCTTGCAGCCGTCTTCCATTTAATTAACCATGCGACCTTTAAGGGAAGCTTGTTCATGGTTGTCGGTATCATTGACCATGAAACAGGCACGAGGGATATTCGTAAGCTTGGTGGGTTGATGAACTTTATGCCGATCACTTTCACCATTGCGATTATCGGAGCCTTCTCCATGGCTGGACTTCCTCCATTTAATGGATTCTTAAGTAAAGAGATGTTCTTTACAGGAATGGTAAGGGTCCTTGAAATGGATATTTTCAACTTGGATACACTGGGCATGATTTTCCCAATCCTTGCTTGGGTAGGCAGTGTGTTCACATTTATTTACAGCATGATTCTTGTGTTTAAAACCTTCACAGGTGAACACCAACCGGAGAAACTTGAAAAGAAGCCACATGAAGCTCCACTTGGAATGTTGATTCCACCAATCATTTTGGCTTCACTTGTGATTATTTTTGGTTTCTTTCCAAATATCCTGTCAGAACGAATCATCGCTCCGGCAGTGGCTGCCATTACTCCCAGCCTGATTCAGGAAGGACATGCTGTCGAAACTCATATTTCATTCTGGCATGGATTTACGCCTGAACTGTTTATGACGTTCGGGGTCATTCTATTTGGAATCCTGTTATATCTCCTCCTTCCAAAATGGAGAAAAGTGTACTCATGGATCCCTGATCGTTTCACATTGAATTCATTTTATGATGGTGGATTAATCGGAACCGAACGCGGAGCTTACAACTTTACAAAAGGTTATATGACAGGTTTTATCCGTACGTATCTTGTATATATATTCTCTTTCTTAATTGCCGTATTACTGTTTAGTTTGTGGTTTAAAGGAGCATTTGCGATCAATACGGATGATTTGGCTCCGATTGGGGTCTATGAGGTGGCCATAGCGCTTTTACTTATTATCAGCTCGGTTACCATCTTGTTTGCAAAGTCTCGATTAACGTCCATCATTTCGCTGGGGGCTGCCGGATATACGGTTTCTTTATTCTTTGTATTATTCCGCGCTCCGGACCTTGCTCTGACACAGCTTGTAATCGAGACCGTGTCCGTTGCTCTATTCTTACTTTGCTTCTATCACCTGCCTCCATTAAGCAGGCATGAAGAACGAATGAGATTTAAGCTTGGAAATGCATTGATTGCCATTGGAGTCGGGGTGGTCGTTACCTTATTTGCGATTTCTGCTTACAGCACTAAGCTTTATGACTCAATTTCAAGCTATTACATCGAGAATGTGTATGAAGAAGCCGGCGGTAAGAACATGGTCAACGTCATACTCGTTGACTTCCGTGGATTTGATACATTATTTGAAATTTGTGTGTTGGCGATAGCCGCACTTGGTATTTTCTCCATGATTAAATTGCGTCTGACAAGGGGGAAAGAAGGATGAAAACAAAAACGAATGACGTCATCTTACAAACCGTAACGAACGTTGTCGCATTCATCATTATCCTGTTTTCTCTGAGACTTTTCTTCGCCGGGCACTATACCCCGGGTGGAGGCTTTATTGGAGGCTTGATGACTTCGGCTGCGATTGTATTACTGTTGTTGGCGTATGATATCAAAACAGTAGCTACTATCCTGCCAGTGGATTATAAAATCCTTACTGCGATTGGTTTACTTCTGGCTGTGGCGACTTCTGCGGGGGCACTTCTGTTTGATGTTCCTTTCCTGACTCATGCGTACGATTATTTCCATCTTCCATTGTTAGGAAAGACATCCCTGCATACAGCCGTTTTATTTGATACAGGAGTGTATCTGGTTGTGATCGGTGTCACGATGACCATTATTCAAACGATTGGGGTGAGCGAATAATGGAAATATTAATGGCCATTGTTGTCGGAATCCTTATTACCATCGCCGTGTACTTAATGTTATCCAAAAGCTTGCTCCGAATCATTATTGGAACAGCATTGTTGAGTCACGGTGCACATCTTTTACTTCTTTCCATTAGTGGTCTAAAAGGAGGAGCTGCACCTCTTCTTGGAGAACACGCAAAATCTTATGTCGATCCGTTACCACAAGCATTGATTTTAACAGCGATTGTTATTAGCTTTGGAGTGACAGCTTTCTTCCTTGTTCTTGCTTATCGGGCATATCAAGAGCTTGGAACGGATAATATGGATCAGATGAGAGGTAACGAAGGAAATGACTAACTTATTAATACTACCCATTTTAATCCCGTTATTTACGGCGATTATCTTAATGTTTATCAGCAAATATGTGAAACTACAACGCGGGATTTCAAGCCTATCGACTCTGGCTACCATTGCAGCATCCCTTGTACTCATCAACACCATCTACAATGATGGAATACAAACGATTAACTTAGGAAGCTGGGTGGCTCCTTTTGGGATTACACTCGTTTCTGACATGCTCTCTGCTTTATTGGTGACGACGACAAGCATCATCACATTGGTTGTGCTACTTTACTCCTTCAAATCGATAGGAGCCGACAGAGAACGATTCTACTACTACCCTGTTGTTCAATTCCTATTGGTGGGAGTGAACGGGGCATTTACAACCGGGGATATCTTTAACCTCTTCGTCTTTTTCGAAGTAATGCTGATGAGTTCGTATGTTCTGCTCGTTCTTGGCGGGACAAAGGCTCAGTTGCGTGAAGGAATTAAATACATCCTTGTCAATGTCATCTCCTCTGCTTTATTCGTTATTGCCGTGGCGTACTTGTATTCCGTAGTGGGGACACTGAATATGGCAGATATTTCGAGAAAGATTGCTGATGTGAATCAGCCGGGAATTCTTACAGCGATCGCCATCATGTTTCTCTTAGTCTTCGGACTTAAGGGTGCGATCTTCCCTCTTTACTTTTGGTTACCAGGCTCATACTACGCTCCACCAACACCGGTGCTTGCTTTATTCGGAGCCTTGCTAACAAAGGTAGGGGTTTATTCGATTTTACGAACGTACACATTATTCTTCTACCATGATATCGGGTATACACATGAAATCCTGAGCATGTTAGCCATCCTGACAATCGTGCTTGGCTGTATCGGCGCCATCGCGTATTGGGATGTTAAGAAAATCATTATCTACAACATCATCATTGCAGTTGGTGTGATATTGTTCGGGGTGTCGACCATGAACCCTGAAGCATTAGAAGGAGCCATTTACTATCTAGTTCATGACATGTTCATTAAAGCCGCCCTCTTCCTCCTTGTCGGGGTGATGATCGCGATAACGGGAACGACTAACCTTAAGAAGATGGGAGGTCTCATCAAGGAGTACCCGTGGCTCGGCTGGACATTCCTGGTCGCTGCATTCTCCTTGGCAGGTATCCCTCCTTTGAGTGGATTTATTGGAAAACTATTAATTCTGAGAGGAAGCTTTGCTGCAGAAGCCTATGTAGGTGCAGGAGTGGTTCTCGCCTCAAGTCTCTTAGTACTGTATTCTGTTATTAAAATCTTCCTGAACGGTATATGGGGTAATCCGAAAGAATACAAAGGAGTTTCAAAAGGACACGCTCGTTACTTATGGATGACCTCAGCGATTCTCGTTGTGTTAGCTGTATGTTACGGCTTTGGTGCCGAAGCGATCCGTCCTTTATTCTCACAAGCAGCGGAAGTACTGGTGAATCCGAATCTCTATATAGACGCAGTGTTAAAGGAGTAATGTAGAATGGCTTTTCAAATTTTATTAAACTTTTTCATGGCCTTTGTCTGGATGTTTCTTTCGGTATCCTTTACTTCTCAGTCATTCATAATTGGCTATTTGCTAGGATTGCTTGTGATTTTTGCATTCAGAAGGTTTTTCAGCTCACGGTTTTATTTATTGCGCGTGACTGCCGTGATCAACTTATTGTTCTTGTTCTTAAAAGAACTTATCCTTGCTAACATCTCGGTCTTAAAAACGATTCTAAGACCCAAGCTTGATTTCCAACCGGGAATCTTTGCTTTACCGACTGATTTAAAAACAGATTGGGAGATTACCTTATTAGCTAATCTCATTACCTTAACACCCGGGACCCTCGTGATGGATGTATCGTATGATAATAAGATCCTTTATGTCCATGCCATCGATATCCCGGATGTGGATCAAGCCATTGATGAGATAAAAAATTCCTTTGAAAAAGCCATTATGGAGGTGAGCCGCTAATGTTACACACGATTTTTCAAATCACACTGCTATGCGTCTCCCTATCCATGCTGGGACTTGTATACAGGGTTGTGAAAGGGCCAACCACTCCCGACCGTGTGGTAGCCCTGGATGCAATCGGTATTAATCTGATTGCCATCATCGCCCTCGTATCCATTATGCTCGATACTTACGCCTTTCTGGAAGTTATTCTCCTTCTTGGGATTCTGGCTTTCTTAGGAACCGTTGCCTTTTCAAAGTTCTTAGAGAAAGGGGAGATCATCGAACGTGAGCGAGATCATTAGATTTTTCATCGGATTCTTTTTAGTAGTAGGAGGGTTTCTCAGCCTGGTCACTGCCTTTGGTTTGCTGAGGCTCCCCGATGTATATACGAGAAATCATGCGGCTTCTAAAAGTGCGACACTGGGCGTGATGTCGATTCTTTTGGCAACATTCCTTTACTTTTATTTGGAGCATGGACACTTTAATTCGAGACTGATTCTGACAATCGTCTTCATCTTTGTGACGGCACCGGTTGCTGGACACCTCATCTCAAGAGCTGCTTATAATTCCGGGGTTAAGCTCTGGGACAAAAGTGTTCGGGATGACCTGAAAAATAAAAAAGAATACGATCGTCAAAACAATCAGTAAGCAGCATACAAAAAGGCTTGACCCCACGAGGATCTCCTCGGTTGGTCAAGCCTTTTTCTTATCGTTGATACAAGTGATCCTCTACACTTCCATCCTGTTTGTGTACAACAAGCGTGCCGGAATGATCCGTCACATAGTCCTTTGCCTTTGACAATAGCTTATCCTTTGTCTCTTCTACCAGGATGGCACGTTGTCCGTCTGCTTTCTTTAATTGCCAGCCGTCATCATGTGGGGTGACATGATATTCCGTTTTATCCGAAGCGTTCCCTTCTTCAGATTTATGGGCCTGGTCAGTGGCAATCGCAATCGCTCTTCCTTCCTCATACCCTTCATCAAGAAGAGCATTGGCAATCTCAATGGCTTTGTGTCGAACGTCCGCAGGCAGGTTTTTGAGTGAATCCGGATAATCATTTTTTGTCCAACTCATTAAATATTGCCTCCTATTTAAATGGTTAGTAATTGATTTCCCATTTATTCACTTTTTAAACGTATGGATATGTAAGAATTCAGTTTAGCGTTTTGGAACAACTGCCATCGTACATCTTGAAACACAGATCAATTGATCGTCCTCATCCGTGATCTTAATCTCCCAAACCATTGTGGTTCTCCCTTGGTGCATCACCGTTCCTGTCGCAGTGACAAGACCTTCACGCTTTGCTTTAATATGATTGGCGTTGATCTCCAAACCGAAGCAAATCTCCTTATCCAGATCAATTAATTGCACCGCCCCGACACTCGCAACCGTTTCTGCAAGTGCCACTGATGCTCCTCCATGGAGGAACCCGAATGGCTGTCTCGTGTTTTCATTTACGGGCATCGTCGCAATTACTTTTCCTTTTCCCAGTTCGACAAACTCAATTCCTAACGCGCTGATTAATGTATTTTCCATGTTCATGTGAATCACCTCATAATATTTTCTTCTCTATTATCTGTTCTATAGTGGCTGTGAAAATCCTTTATTTTGCCTCAAAGGGCTTGACCTCTCTCCCCATCCACCTTTTGTTTCATGAATAATTCCCTCTTCATTTTCATACATATCCTTAGAGCATTCCTAAGAAAGGGGTTATGTTATGTATCGGTACCATCCTTTTTATCCGCCCACTCAACGCCCCTATCCTCCTATTTATTCAAGGGCACAGCCTTCTTACAACCGCAACTATCCCCCTGTTGAAACCAAAACATTTATGTCATCAGCGGGTAAAACCCTGAGCCTGATGGATGACGCCCAAAAGGTACTGCGCAGAATTAACAGTTCTAAAGATTTTTCATCGAAGTTTATGAATGCTGCACAGCAATCAAACCTCCCTGAAGTTCATAAATTACTTCAAACCATCGGCACAAGAGTACAACCCGTAGTCTCATTTAATCCTGACGGTGTGCGTTTAGTCTTCGATGAGAAGCTTGGCCAGGTGGATTGCTGTCATTTGATCGTAATTGTTCGGTGGATGTAGGGAAGGCATAATTATCGACGATGGTTACCTATTCAATAAAAAAAAGCAAGGGAACACATCCCTTGCTTTTTCCATTTATAAAATGATTGCTGCAATCCAACCGAACAGGATCAGTGGAATATTGTAATGTAAGAATGTTGGTACACAAGTATCCCAAATATGATTATGCTGTCCATCTGCATTTAATCCTGCTGTCGGTCCAAGCGTACTGTCTGATGCCGGAGAACCAGCGTCACCAAGTGCACCTGCTGTTCCTACAATCGCGATCGTTGCGAGAGGGCTGAATCCAAGCTCCATGGCAAGTGGTACGAAAATGGCTGCAATGATCGGAATCGTAGCAAATGAAGATCCGATTCCCATTGTCACTAGAAGCCCTACAATCAACATGATAAGAGCAGCTAATGCCTGGTTTCCGCCGATTACGTCAGCAGTCGCTTCAACCAATGTTTCGACATCGCCTGTGGCTTTTACCACTTCAGCAAAACCTGATGCAGTAATCATCACAAAGCCAATGAACGCCATCATTTTCATACCTTCATTCAGTAACCCGTCTGCCTCTTTCCATTTAACTGATCCAGAAATATAAAGAACAGCAATACCGGCTAATGCACCAAAGATCATTGATTCCAGCTGAAGCTGAACGTATAAAGCGACAACGATGGAAACAAGGGCGAAAATCATCGCTCTTTTATTATAAACGACCTTCTCTTCAGCGATCACTTCTTCTGCTTCATTGTAGTCCCTTGGTTTACGGTAGCTCACAAATACGGCGATGAGTAACCCGATCACCATGCCCCCTACTGGAAGAAGCATCGCTTTTGGAATATCACCTAATGCAATCTCCATGCCGCTTGTACCCATGTTTTGTGCAATAATCTCATGGAATTGCAAGCCAAATCCTACTGGTAAAAGAATATAGGGAGCCGTTAATCCAAACGTAATCACGGATGCAATTAAACGTCTGTCTATACGTAACTCTGTCATCACCTTTAATAAAGGTGGAATCAAAATAGGAATAAAGGCAATATGAATCGGAATTACATTCTGTGAAAAACAAGCCATAATTAAAATAGATAAAACAATAAGTGCTTTCGAAAGTGCTGTTTTTCTAGAATCGCCTTTTTTCCCAACAACCTTCAGTACCCAGTCAACAAGCAGATTCGGGATTCCCGTGTAGG
Source organism: Rossellomorea sp. y25 (assembly GCF_038049935.1). Lineage (NCBI taxonomy): Bacteria > Bacillati > Bacillota > Bacilli > Caryophanales > Bacillaceae > Rossellomorea > Rossellomorea sp. y25. The sequence goes on from NZ_CP145886.1 coordinate 3,771,573, forward strand.
AAATCGCCACTGCGAATCCACCCAGTAATGCATAACTTAACGCGATATTTGCCCCGCCGCTGATTCCATCAGAAAATACGGCAATCGTCTTGTCTAATCCCAATCCACCAGTCAATCCTCCGACTAACGCACCAGTGATCAGAGCGAATACAACATTCACACGTACCAAGCTTAGTACAAGCATGACAAGAACCGCTATAACAACTGCGTTCATAACTACTTCCTCCTCAAAATTCTCCATACAACGATATATCGTTTTCCTTTAGTTCACTAAATTGGTAGAGTAATAAAATCACGATTTCAACTTTAACAAGATAAAGAGAGTTTGTCAACACTTTAGCAGGGTGAAAGATGGCATGGGGGATTTTTCAGGAAAACGGTAGGTTCATGTGGACTGTTGGGTCTGGTTGGGTCTTAGTGATTCCGGGTGAGTTGAATTAATTCCCATTAAATGTTAATCGGCTGGATTCTGGTCGAAAACGGCTGGATTTTCTACCTTTTCGGCCGGATTTTGAAGAAAAGTGGCTGGATTTTCCCCTATTTCGGCCGGATTTTAAAGCAAAACGGCTGGATTAGCTGCTATCCTAAACCGGATCCCGGTTTCATCCACAAATTAAGCTATCCTATACATTACAAATAAGGAATTCCAACAAAAAAAGCCTTCTTTCAGTGCTGGAATGCTCATGCACTGAAAAAAGACTCTTCGATCCATCACATTATTTCTCTAAAGGCACAAAACGCTCAACTAATAGTGCAAGCGTCCTTGCCATGACACCCGTTCCACCAGCAGGCCCCAGTTCATAACTGCCTTTGGTGGTAGCCGTACCGGCGATATCAAGGTGCACCCAAGGTAGACCTTCAGCGAACTCTCCGACAAATGCGCCACCCATGATGGCGTGACCAGCCCGTCCTGGTGAATTGTTCAAGTCGGCAATATCACTGCCACGAACACGTTTCTTATCGTTTTCCGTATATGGAAGCTGCCAAATGTATTCGCCCGATTCACCTGACGCTTCCAGCACTTGCTCGAAGAAAGCTTCATTATTCGTGAGAGCACCTGTTTTGTCTTCACCCAGAGCAATGATGACTCCCCCTGTTAAGGTTGCAACGTCCACTAAATAATTTGCCCCTTGATGCTTTGCATAGGTCATACCGTCAGCAAGCGCAAGACGGCCCTCAGCGTCTGTATTCAATACTTCAATGGTTTTACCGCTCATAGAGGTAATCACATCGTCAGGCTTGAATGCAGAGCCGCTCACCATATTGTCTGTTGAAGGAATGACGGCAACGACGTTCTGTTCCGGTTTGATTTCACCGATGATTTCCATGGCACCAAGAACTGCAGCAGCTCCTCCCATATCGGCTTTCATTCCGACGATTCCATCTTTAGGCTTAATCGAGTAACCGCCTGTATCAAAGGTGATTCCTTTTCCGACTAAACCGATGACATCCTTCCATTCATCTTTTCCGCTGTATTTAAGAACAATCATTTTCGGTGGTTCGACGGATCCCTGATTTACTGCGAGCAGTGCGCCCATTCCCAGATGCTCCATCTCTTCTTTATCTAAAATCTCAACTTCAAAGTTGTATCGCTCAGCTAATTCAAGGGCGTATTCTGCTAATTTCGTCGAGGTTAATAGATTACCGGGGGTGTTCACCAGCGTACGGGCTGAATTGACTCCGTTACCAAAGGCAGAGCCGATATGTAAAGCCATCTCTACTTCCTTAGAATCTGAGCTTGTAAAGAACTCGATCGACTCTACCTGTACCTCTGGTCGATTTGATTTCTTCTTGTATCCGTGGAATTCATATGTAGACATCGTAAAGGCTTCTGTAAAGGCATGAGCTGCATCTGTTGCTGTCATTTCTTCAGAAACAAATGTATCCAATGCTACTGAAAAAGAAGACATTTTCATCTCTTTTAAAGCCTTTGATGCTACGCCTAACGATTCTTTTAAAGAATCAAACGTAAGCTCTTTTTGTTTTCCAAGACCTACAAATAATAACCGCTTTGTTTCCAGTTTTCCAAATGTATGTATTTTTGACACTTTCTTTGCTTCCGAAGAAATGTCTCCGTCTTTTACAAGTTGCGTAAGATAGCCTTCAAACGTGCGATCAAGTTCTTTCAGCTCTCTTTCGAATGTTGGCTGATTGTAAACCCCAACGACCAGGCACTCTTGATTTGCCGTTCTTACTTCATTTTGATTAATCGAAAATTTCATTTTAACCGACACCTCCGCTCTCTATTATAGCGAAGATGTCCCATTATTTCGACTTTCTACCAAACCAATCCACAAAGTTAATTCAGTGGTTAATAGGGTATGATATAATGAGAACATTATTTTTATTCAAACAATTGAAAGGGTGGCATTTAACAGCATGGAAGTATTTTTTAATTTTCCATTATGGGCATCTTTATTTTCGATCTTTTTTGCTCAGTTTGTAAAGGTTCCCATACAGTTTATCGCTACGAGGGAATTAAATTGGTCATTGATTACCTCAACAGGCGGGATGCCGAGTTCCCATTCAGCGGCCGTAACGGCATTATCTACTGGAGTGGCCCTGGAAGTGGGCGTGGATTCACCAATCTTCGCTGTATCCGCCATGTTTGCCATCATCACGATGTTCGACGCAACGGGTGTCAGAAGGCAGGCAGGAGAACAAGCGATTGTTCTGAATCGGTTGATGGTGGATTTCCAGAGGTTTATGTCAGAAGCAAAAGGCTGGCAGAACAAGCCTGAACAAGAAAAGCGCAAGGAGCTAAAAGAATTACTCGGTCACAAACCCATTGAAGTGTTCTTTGGGGGACTTTCGGGGATTATTCTAACCCTTCTGCTTCATTATTTCTTTTATGCTTAGGAGTGTCACGATGAGAATTGTTTCAATCTGCCCCAGTAATACAGAAATAATCGATTATCTTGGATTAACACCGAATCTTGTAGGAGTGGATGATTACTCCGATTATCCTAAAGAGGTCGAGTCCCTTCCCCGGCTTGGACCGGATCTCTCTATTAACATGGATAAGGTAGAGTCCTTGAAACCTGATTTGGTGTTTTCTTCATTAAGTGTACCCGGTATGGAAAAAAACATAGAAGAACTGGAAAAGCGGAACATCCCCCACATCACGTTAAATCCACAGAGCTTCTCTGACATAGCAGAAGACCTTTTAACGGTTGGGAAAGCTTGTGGAATAGAAGAACATGCCATGATCCGACAACAAGAATTTTTGCAGACCGTAAAACGCTTAAAAATGATCAGTTCCTGGGTTCAAAATCCACCATCTCTATACTGGGAATGGTGGCCAAAGCCCGTTTTCACCCCTGGTAAGATCAACTGGTTAACCGAGTTGAGCGAGATGATCGGTGCTCGAAATCTATTTGATGATGTGGATCTGGCAAGTGTTCAAACGGATTGGGAAGATGTACTGAAACGTGATCCAGACTATATCTGTCTTGCCTGGGTCGGCGTTCAGCAGAAACGGGTTAACCCCGAAATCGTGAAGAAGCGCCCTGGTTGGAACGAAATGAAGGCTATTCAAAATGACCGGATTTTCGTTCTGGAAGAAGCTCTCTATTGCAGGCCATCACCCCTTCTGTTAAAAGGTGCTGTCAAGCTTGCAGGAGTTCTTCATCCTGAATTGTATAAAGAGGTCCAGTGATGATAAAAAGCTCGCAGTTCAAGTTGAACTGCGAGCTCTATTCTATTCTTCTTTTGGTGATAATATCTGCTGTCTAAACACTTGCATGGATTTATTTTCATTAAGATCCACTAATTGCTGTTCAGATAACTCACCTGAACCCATCTGGATTACATATACATCCAGCGTCTGTTTACCCCATTCATTATACACATCGTCCACTGTCTCGTAATAGAGGTCCAGTCTATTCCCCTTAATAGCGCTCCCTTTATCGGCTACTACCCCATATCCATAATGGGGGATAAAAAGAATGGTACCAATAGGATAAACGGAAAGATCGGCTGCAATCGTAGAATATAAATCACGTTTCACTTTCACTCCAGAGTATGTAATTCCATAGAGGGGATGCCCAGGGTTTTTCCCGGTCGATTCAATCCCGGCTGTATAGCCTGTCGCTACAACCTTATGCTTCGTATACTGATCCCAATCAACCGACTCTTCCAACGTCCTCGGTTCAACAGGTGTACTCGCAGAAATCTGAGTCTCAAAACCTGCCAGCCTCTTAAGAAATTTAAATGACAATCCTAAACGATTTGTCTGATGCTCTTTATAATTCAAACCGGCTTGATCATGTTCACCCTTGTCCATCAACCAGGTTTTAAAGGTTTCGGCCTCTACTCCCGAAACTGATTGAAACGTAGTTCCCAGTGCAAGGACAAACAAACTGGCCATAACGAATCTCTTCGTCCATGTTTTAAACAAATTCATGTATTCACTCCTCCCACCATTATTACTTCCCAACCAGGAGGGGATATATGCATAAATTGAGAAAAAAATCGAATAGTTTCAATATTTGGAAATTATTAGGGTGGTAGTTTCGAGAGTCCCTTATAGAGGAATTTCAACGCCCATATGCGGCCATATGCGACTTTACAGGGGCTGACGATGATATTTCCTACTTCAATTAGTATGTACAATTTTTATAAAAAGTCATAATAAAAAACCGTTCAACTCGAGAAAGATGTCTCGGTTAAACGGATGCGGTTAAAACATGCGATATCCTTTTGCTCTTAAAATCCTCATCACGACTCCTGCCAGAATCGCTCCTGCCAATCCACTTCCCAAAATCACAAGATCGGCTACAGCCAAGTGGCTGATTTTCGTACCTAACTCAGAAAACGACCCGCCTGCATTTCGAAAATAATCTATAAAACGAACATCGTCTACGATAAAAATAACAACAATTGGATAAATGATAGCCATAATCCACGTCATACGCAATAACATATTTAACAAAAAACCTATTCCGAAAAATAGAACAAAAAATAAAAGCATCGAAATAATCATTACATGTATAGGCATTGTACCGTTTACACCTCCATAAACACTAAATAATAGTGTACCCCGAGTGAAATGAAAGCGTCAATATTTTCAAGGAAGTTTTGTGGCTTATTCACAAAATAAACTTATTTATCATGCAGACATAAAAAACAGACCCAATGTCAGTATTCATACTTCATAAACGAAGTATCAACCTTCATTAGGCCTGCTTTTGCCATCTAACTTTTAGAGCTTATTTTTGCTTCCCGCTGCCTCCGCAGCACGGACACGTTTCAGAACCACCTAATACTAACTGAAAGTATCCTTTTCCTGAACAGTAAAGACAGTATTTTGTTTTAGTACTTGCAGTAGCTCTCATCATTCCCTCTCCCTTTTCTTTAATTTCTTAATTTTCTGATAATATATCATCTATCCAGAATAAAGAAAAGGGACAGTAGAGGGGATGTACCTCTAAGAAAGCGAATACATTTATGTTTTTCTTTCATTATCTCTTTTTTTCTTAAAGTTTACAGAATTTTATAAAAATAATTTGTATTGAGTGTATCCGAACTGATTTCCTGGGTTTATCCCTTCAATCGGATTTAACTTATGTTGGAATGTCATTGCTTTTATCATCTCATGCACCATCACGGATGTTTTATCATCCTCTAATAATTCTTGAGGCGACTTCCACCCAACATCCCACAATTCTTTTTCTTCGATAAGGATAGAAGAAGTTTTCTTATTTTCCAACAGAAAGATCACCATGTTGTCACTAATGTCATTCTGGATGACTCCTGATCTTACTCCGATGATTCCTTTGACCGACGTTTGTAAACCTGTTTCCTCTCTCACTTCTCTAATGACCGCTTCGTCTACTGTTTCTCCTGCATTGACGAAGCCTGCTGGGAAAGACCACATTCCTTTTAATCCGCTGTATTTCTTTTTCACCACAAGCCATTTACCACTTTCATCAATGACCAGTCCGGCAACCGCCAGCCAAACTTTCCCTCTTTTCACTGCAAACACCCCCATCAACATCTCCCCATAACAAAAAGCAGAGTGGAAACCACCCTGCTTTTCACTATATGATTTAAGAATTAAAAGAACTTGAACTTTCCTTTTTTGAAGACAAGTGATGGTCCGCCAACCATGTAAAGAGCGCGGTTGTCGACTACTTTCTTCATGAAGGAAGCTTTTGTCCCAGTGATTTTCTTACCGTAAACGACACCGATTGCATCGTCTTCACCCAGTGAACATACTGTTCCTTTAATGTCTGGAGTGAATTCTTCCATATGATCTTTCCCGTGTAGTAAAGAAGCAATGTTACGGGCACATACTTCCCCTTGTTGCATCGCAATTTGTGCAGTCGGAGGGTACGGACGCTCTGTCTCTTCATTGATCATTAGTGAACAGTCACCGATGATGAAGATGTTATCATGACCTGGAGCGCGAAGATCTTTGTTGATTTTCACACGGGCACGCATGTTTTCTATTCCCGCTCTTTCGATGATGGAGTTACCGCGTACACCTGCAGCCCATACGATCGTACCAGCCTTGATTTCTTCTACTTCATCTTCACCTTTAGCGATTAATACGCTGTCCGCTGTCGCTTGTTTAAGTGGAGTTCCGATGTGGAATTCTACACCTTTTTTCTCAAGCTTGGCACGAGCATACTTCACTAGCTCAGGATCGAATCCAGGAAGGATCATTGGTGCAGCTTCCACGCACACAATACGTACTTTCTTACGATCGATATCATATTCGTGACAAAGTTCAGGTACACGGTTTCCTAATTCACCTAAGAATTCGATACCAGTGAAGCCTGCTCCACCTACAACGATTGTAAGGCGGTCATCGTTTTTCTCTTCTTCGTTTTTATACGTAGCAAATTGTAATTCGATATGCTCACGGATTTGACGGGCAGAGTTGATGTTCGAAATCATGAAAGCATGCTCATGAAGACCCTGGATACCGAAAGTCTCAGATTCTGCACCTAATGCAACGACCAGGTAATCGAATTCTACTTCACCGTCACTTGTGATGACTTTCTTTTCTTCTACTTTAATATCTTCAACAGTAGCTTGTAAGAAGTTTACTTTGCTTGTATTGACAACATCTTTAATGTTGTAACGTACACGATCATGATGAAGTGTACCTGCAGAAGCTTCGTGTAACCAAGTGGTTTCGTAGTGATAATCATTTTTATTAACTAAAATAATTTCTGCTTCATTTGTACCTAATTGCTTTTGAAGACGAGTTACCGTCATTAATCCTCCATAACCTGCACCTAATACAACGATTCTTGGCTTTCTCAACTGAATCACATCCACCTTTTTTGATAAATTTGCTTTGGATACTCTTAGAGTCCTCCACATCATGCTTTTTTATCCCGTTCAATCTGATGCTATTACCTTTTTCCCTATAGGAAAGAAACTGAAACAAATCAAACGAGAAGTTTTCCTTCAATTAAGAGGAAAGGATTGTATAAAAAATAAATAAAAACGATAAACAAGAAAGTATGTGACGTATTTCACGAACTACTACATACTTATGCGAGAATTGTCATAAATTCTTAACATTATGCCTACATTACATAATATTCTTTTTACCATGCATTTTCAAGATATATATAGGAAATTGAAAACTTAAGAATATTCCGAAAAGCGGAGGCGGCTCTAGTCCTGGAGCTGGACAACCCGAAAACGGATGATCATTTATCTCCCCCAAAAGTCTGAAACTCCACTCCTCAAAAAGACTGATTATTCCCAATTATAATTTCAATTATTGTGAAGAATCGATCGCTCTATGATAGAATAAATTAAAGTGAAATACATCTTAATTGTTGGAGGGATCTAGTTGAAGGAAGATCAAAAAGTGTATGATATTACGATCATAGGCGGCGGTCCTACTGGATTGTTTACGGCGTTTTATGGCGGCATGAGAAAAGCATCAGTTAAGATTATTGAAAGTTTACCACAACTCGGGGGCCAGCTGGCTACTCTATATCCTGAGAAATACATATATGATGTTGCCGGTTTTCCTAAAGTGAAAGCCCAGGATCTTGTCAATAATTTAAAAGAGCAGATGGCAAAGTTTGAGACGACGATCTGTTTGGAGCAAGCTGTGGAAGGTGTAGAAAAACAGGCTGATGGCATGTTTAAGCTCACAACCGATAAAGAGATTCATTTTTCCAGAACGATCATCATCACAGCAGGGAACGGTGCTTTCCAGCCTCGACGCCTGGAACTAGAGCATGCGTCTGAATTTGAAGGTAAGAATCTTCATTACTTTGTTGATAACCTGGAACATTTCAGAGGCAAGAAAGTTGTCATTTGTGGTGGTGGTGATTCTGCCGTTGACTGGGCGCTTATGCTTGAGCCGATTGCAGAAAAAGTCTACCTCGTTCACAGAAGAGATAAATTCAGGGCACATGAGCATAGTGTGGAAAACCTGCACAATTCTACGGTTGAACTTAAGACACCTTATGTCCCTTCAGAACTGGTTGTGGATGATAACAAAATCAATCAATTGATTTTAGAAGAAACTAAGGGTGATGAGAAGGAAATTATTGATCTTGATGAGTTAATCGTAAACTTTGGATTTGTTTCTTCTCTTGGTCCGATTAAGGACTGGGGCCTTGAGATTGAAAAGAATTCGATCGTTGTCAACTCAAGAATGGAAACGAATATTCCAGGTATATACGCAGCAGGTGATATTAGTACGTACGACGGTAAAGTGAAGCTTATTGCAAGCGGATTTGGTGAGGCACCGACAGCTGTTAACAATGCCAAAGCATATATGGACCCTAAGGCAAGAGTCCAACCGATGCACAGTACATCCATGTTTACAGATTAAAGACTATTATTAGGGAGGTTTTAGGATATGTATTCCTAAGCCTCTTTTTCATTTGGAGGAGACAACACCCAAAGGAAAACAGCAAAAAGATGGCAGCTCTTATGAAACGGAATATCCAATCGAAGAAGCAACGTGACCTGATATGCATCAAACATCCACGTATACGAGTGATTTCCATCATCACCCATTGATTTGTTTATTTTAGCAATGAATGGGTAGACCAATAATAAGACAAAAACTTAGATAAAGGATGATGGAGAGAATGAATGTATTAGTTATTGGAGCAAATGGTCACACTGGCCGTCACATAGTGAAAGAACTTTCAAATAGCAGTCAGCATTTCGTGAGAGCCATGATTCGAAAAACAGAACAAGCGAAGGATATGGAAGATTTAGGGGCAAGACCGATTGTTGCAGACCTGGAGCAGGACTTTTCATACGCTCTTGAGAATGTAAATGCCGTTATATTTGCAGCTGGTAGTGGCGGATCGACCGGTGACGATAAAACTCTTGCCATTGACCAGGAGGGTGCAAAAAAAGCGGTGGATTATGCGAAGAAGATGGGAATTGAGCGTTTTGTGATGCTTAGCTCAATGGGTGCCGATAACCCGTCAAGCGGCCCGGATGAATTGCAATTCTACTTAAAAGCAAAAGGTGCAGCGGATTCCCACTTGAAGGAAAGCGGCCTAAACTACACGATCGTCCGCCCTGGCTCCCTTTCATTTGATGATGCAACTGGAAAAATTGAAGCAGCCACTTCCATTGAAGACAAAAGCAGAGACATTTCCCGTGAAGATGTCGCGAAAGTACTTGTCGACGCCTTGACAATCGAAGAAACCAATCACAAAGTATTCGAGATCTTAAGCGGTGACACACCTGTCGAAGAAGCGTTAAAGAATATTCATTGATACTTGAAAAGGGACGGACCTCCACTTTGGAGGTCCGTCCCTTTTAATCATTAGCAGTTCTCCGGCGTACCCTTATTCGTCGCCGTCACGAATGATGATCCGCATCCGCATGAAGCGATGGCGTTCGGATTGTCGATGGTGAACCCGCCGCCCATCATGGACTGCTTGTAATCTATTTTAGTACCGTTCAAGATAGCAGCATCATTTTTAGCTACAACAAGCTTTATTCCATGTTGTTCCAGTGTTGTATCTCCATCTTGAAGCTCATGTTCAAATCCCATACCGTAAGAAAGGCCGCTGCAGCCTCCCCCTTTTACCGCTACTCGCAACATGGCATCTGTTTCGTCATGTTCCTTCATCATATCTTTAATCTGAAGGGCAGCGGCTTCTGTTAGAATGACAACTTCACTCATTTACTACACCCCCAACCTTTTCATTTCTTACTACTTAGTATACTCCTTTCTATTTTACTACTCAACCAAAGGAGCTTTGGTGAATGAATGTAAGAAAACTTTTTATTGGGCTCTTTTGATCATGTTTGTTGCTACTTTAGAGGAAAAAGAATTCAATAAGACAAAAAAAATAAGCCAGTCACAAGACCAGCTTTTCTTTAGAACATCGGATTATCTTCCAGGAACTGATAGATATGATCCACCAGTTCTTCAGGTGTGTCCCCTGTTACGACTTCACCATTGACGAGAGCATAAAAGGATTGTGCGCATTTTCCGCAGTAACCCAGGCATCCGTACTCAATGACATCAAGGTTGGGGTCCCTTTCTAATATCTCAAGCGCTTTTTGCGCACCACTAGCAAGATTGCTTATACAAAATTCTATAATAGGTTTCAATTCTATCACCTCACTACTCTTTGTTATGCTACCTTTTTTTATCAATATCGTCAATCATTTGAGTTCCATGTAATGGTATAACAGATTGTGAACATTTTCGCTTATTTCTGTTGTGAAAACGCCACTATTTCGATATACTTTTAATGTTAATAGGTTTATTAATGTGATAATTGCTCGAATTATGCTTCATATTGAAAATGCTTACTTTTTCAGGACCCGTTTTAACGTGAATGTCCTTTGAATCCTGTCCCATACAACTCTAGGGATATAAATCATATACAAACACACTATTTCAACAATAATGTAGAGTGCAAAAAAGGGGAAATTTTTCATGAAACAATTAGTGCTGCTTGGTGGAGGATACGGTAATATGCGAGTTCTTCTTCGCTTATTACCCAACCAATTACCTGAAGATGTATCGATTACCCTGATTGACCGAAATCCTTACCACTGTCTTAAAACTGAATACTACGCATTAGCTGCTGGTACGATTTCAGATCAACATGTACGCGTATCATTCCCGGAACATGCCCGTTTATCCTATGTGTACGGAGATATTTCCGGAGTGGACATGGAAAACAAACTCGTAAATATGAAAGATCAAGATCCAGTTCCTTATGACGACCTTGTGATTGGACTCGGTTGTGAGGATAAATATCATAATGTTCCCGGTGCTGACGAACATACTTACTCCATTCAAACAATTGAAAAATCCCGTAAAACATACCAAACCTTATGTAATCTTCCAGCTGGTTCGATCGTAGGAATTGTTGGAGCCGGCTTAAGCGGGATCGAGCTTGCGAGTGAGCTTCGTGAAAGCCGTTCTGATTTGAAAATTAAGCTATTCGATCGTGGTCCGCGTATTCTTAATGCCTTCCCTGAACGGTTAAGTTCTTATGTTCACAGTTGGTTCGACGAGAATGATGTAGACATCGTCAACGGCTCGAACATCACAAAAGTGGAACCAAACACCCTTCATAACCATGAAGAACAAATTTTTTGCGATGCCATCGTATGGACAGCAGGAATTCAACCAAGCAAAGTCGTCCGAGATATGGATGTTGAAAAAGATGCAAGCGGTCGCGTTATTCTGACAAAGTATCATAACCTGCCTCAGGATGAGAATGTTTACGTGGTTGGTGACTGCGCAAGCCTTCCTCAAGCTCCAAGTGCCCAGCTTGCTGAGGGACAAGCGGAACAAATCGTGACAGTCTTACTTAAACGTTGGAAGAATGAACCGCTGCCGGCAGAATTACCTAAGATTAAGCTAAAAGGAATTCTCGGCTCGCTCGGAAAGAAACATGGTTTCGGTCTGGTAAACGAGCGCTCCATCACAGGTCGCGTCGCTCGATTGTTGAAATCCGGTGTGTTATGGATGTATAAATATCATAATGGATGATGGAAAAAAGAACCGCAATGTGCGGTTCTTTTTTTTAGGTTCAGCTTTATTTCTTTCATTAAAAAGGACTCTCCCAATAAGGACAGCCCTGATACCCCAATCAATCAAACCGCTTTATACCCAAATTTCTCAAGCTCAGAATAGATTGTCTTTAAGCGGGGATTTCCTTCTCCGATAATATTCCCTTCTAACAGAACAATCGGATAAAACATATCCTCTTCGATCACTCTTGAAGCAAACTGCTTAACGAATTCATCTTCAGGAGGATTGTGGATATCAACATATTTAATCACGAATGGCTGGTTTGGATACTTACGACTAACAGCAGCCTCAAGCCATTCGTACGTTTCTTTCGATGATGGTAAGTTTACGCAGCTTGGACACAGTATTTCTGCCCCATACACGTAAAGTTCAACAGGTTTTCTCTCCATGTCACTCTCTCCCCTTTGTTTCCCTCTTTGTTTATTTTACAAAAAAAACAGCCGGGTTGGAACGATTATATGTAAATTCTGTACTGGGAATTGCATTTTGAAAATTTCTTATGCAATGTGAAGTTTGGCGAGATTTAAAATGCATGAAAATTAGTGGCACAGAGTGTAGCGGAAAGGAACGGTCCATAATATTACACCACAATTCATTAAAGAACCATTTCCAAAAAAGAAATTCCCAATAGTTTGCAGGTTGATAGATTTTTTGTGAATATGTCATTATAATAGAGAGTAAGGAAAGGAGTAGATAAATATGGCTGAAAACGAAATGATCGCACCTGTTCAGGAAGTATTAGATAAATTACGTCCGTTCCTACTTCGCGATGGTGGAGACTGTGAACTAGTGGACGTTGAAGATGGTATTGTAAAATTACGCCTTCTAGGTGCTTGTGGAAGCTGCCCAAGTTCAACCATCACATTAAAAGCAGGAATCGAACGCGCATTAGTGGAAGAAGTTCCTGGTATCGTTGAAGTAGAGCAAGTATTCTAATACACCATTAATGAAACAGCCTGAATCCTTCATTGGATTCAGGCTGTTTCTTTTTGACTATAGGGATGTTCTCGGTTTCTTTCCCTTTAATACGGCATGAATATTCTCTACACATAAAGCCATCATCCCATAACGTGTTTCTTTAGAGGAACTTCCGATATGAGGAAGTGCGACCACTTGATGTAACTTGAGAAGAGGATGGTCTGCATCGATCGGCTCCGCTTCGAATACATCTAATCCTGCCCCTGCAATATCTCCCCTCTTTAACGCTTGTTCTAAAGCTTCTTCACTTACGATCGGGCCACGGGCTGCATTGATGAAAATCGCTGTATTTTTCATCAATAAGAATTGTTCTTCTTGAAACATACCTTCTGTGTCTTCGTTTAAGGGAGCAAGAACCACGACAAAATCCGATTGAGTGAGGAGTTTCTCCAAAGTTGCATATTGAACACCAAGGTCTTGTTCCACTGCATATTTTCTGGAACGATTATGATATAGAACATTCATATTGAATCCCTTCGCTCTTCTTGCCACAGCTTCACCTATGCTTCCCATTCCGAGAATGCCAATGGTTTTGTGATGAATATCTAAGCCGGCTAATAAAAGGGGTGACCAGCTTTTCCACTTTCCTTCTTTCACATAACGGTCTGCCTCGACGATTCGTCTTGCCGTTGCCATTAATAATGCAAAGGTTAAATCAGCCGTTGTTTCCGTTAGAACATCAGGCGTATTGCATATGGTGATGCCTAATTCTTTTGCCGCTTCAAGGTCTATATTGTCATGGCCGACAGCCAGATTTGCCACGACTCTTACTTGTGGAGATCTCTGTAACAGCTCCCGATCTATCTTGTCCGATAACATCGTAAGTAAAGCAGAGGCACTCTCTGCTTTATGGAGAAGAACGTCTCTTGGTACCGAAACATCTTCATGCTCCCACATGTCAACTTCAAATTCTTTCTGCAAGGGTGCAATGATTGATTCCGGCAATTTTCTTGTAATATAGATGGATGGCTTCATATGTAGTCCCTACCTTCACTCTTTTTCTACAGTTTAGCATAAAAGTGAAGGCCGTTCAGATTGGGAGGGTCGTCGATGTTACAGCCATGCAACAAGGGGAATTCCCCATTTTTTAACGGGAACTTCAGACATATGATAAAAGTCAGACAGGAATGCTTCATATTGGTGGGAATTTTTCAGATAGCGCTCCAGCTTATCTTCAACTACCTTCTTCTTCTGTTCTGATTGTGAAATATAATACTCCTCTATGCACTCGAAATAGTGAAGGGGAAACAAGAGACGTGAATACAGCAGTCTCCAAGAGAATGGTGAGAGTGGGGTAATGGATTCATACTCTCTGATGAATTCCTGGAGCTCAGGATGAAACGTTTGGCTTCTCATGAAATAGCGTTCTCTCACCCACTCTGCTATGTCCCGGCTGCAGTGATCGAACACCCATTGGAATGGAAAATGAATGAACACTTCCGTCCCCCATGTGGATTGAAGAAAACGCTCATGGCAAACCGTTCCCGCATCCTCTGGCTTCGGATCCTCATCAAGCTCCGTATCAACCAGGTACTGGATGGCGTTTTCTGCCAAAGCACTGTAATAAGGGTAGCTCTCAACAAAGCGGCGTTCAAACTCGTCAGCCGGCTGGTCCTGAATAACCTGATAATAAGCCTTCTCTAACTGAGCAAGCCTCTTTTCCCACAGACTTTTCCACTGTCCCATACGATTTATTTTCTCTACTTTTTCTTCAAAGGTCCGTCCCCTGAAATGGAATTTGCTTAACTTTCTGCCCATCTTTTTATCAGGGGGAGATTGGATGCTTTCATTTCGCAGCACCACATAATCTTTATCCTTTTCTACCACAAGGAATCTTCCTTCGTTGCTCTGGACGAAGGTTGAAACATGCCGATCTCCCTGACTTTTTAGGTGTTCTGCCAATTTGTAGAGTTCCACTAAGGTTTCTTGTTCCATATTCGATACGCCCACAATACTATATACTAATCCCCCGACCATATATCGATCCATCATTCCATCAAAAAATGCCCGCTCTGGATGCAATCCAAAATGATTGATTAATATTTCTTGAGACATATTGATCTCTCCTATCTAAAGTAACCATCTTTTTTCACAGGGTGATCCGTGTCAAACAAGTCCTTTTTCATAATGTCAATTCCTTTCAAAATCACTTCATTACCACTCACTCACTTTATATGAAAACAACCTTTATAGACAATTATGAATATCTAAAACTGGAGATGGGCAAGAATGAGAATAGAAGCTATTATTATGTCTATTTTTCAAATGGGAATCATATGTGTAAAACAAGGCTTCGTCTAATCGAAATAGGGGTTTTATAATCTTTCAAAGAAAAGGTGAATAGGATGAAGGATAAAGAATCAATGGATTTATTAGAGAAAACGGCACGTAAATGGCTGCATGAAAGAGGAGTAGAGATTGAAGATATTGCTCAATTGGTCATGTACCTTCAACAAAAGTACCATCCTGATCTTGAACTAAAGGAATGTGTCTATAACGTTGAACGTGTGTTAACGAAGCGGGAAGTGCAAAATGCGATACTAACGGGTATTCAACTTGATATATTAGCTGAGAAAAAAATGCTGGAAGAACCACTTCAGGCGATAATTGAAGTAGATGAAGGTTTATATGGTGTGGATGAAATTCTAGCCTTTTCAATTGTTAATGTATATGGATCGATTGGATTTACAAACTACGGCTATATCGATAAACAAAAGCCGGGAATCCTGGAGAGGTTGAATGATAAATCATCTGGTATGTGTCATACCTTCTTGGACGATATTGTAGGTGCAATTGCAGCAGCTGCATCAAGTAGACTGGCACACCGGGCTAAATGCGCAGAATAAGCCTAGACGGAATAAAATACGTATCCAAATCAGACGACAGGCGTCGTCTGATTTTTTTAGTGAAAGAAGAAGTGTCCTAAAAACTGACAAAATAAATCATACTGTATCCCCTAAAAATCACATAAAACATAAATAGTTCCTTTTCACTAACTTTATTATTGCACATCAATGAATAGTTTTATATAATTACAATTATAGTTGTAATTACCATAAATATAGTTGTATCAAGGACTTCTAAACGAATACACAGCAAATAAAGGCCATCACTTAAACGGGATTAGACGGGTTCACACATACATACAAAAAATAAACAAGATGAAATCACGTCCAACTCCTAAGTGACCTAGCCCTTATCGCTGCATACAAGGAAGCAAAACAGTTAAAACTCAGTAATGATTTTATCATTCTGATCGAACAAGAAATTAAAAAGAGAAAATTAGTTCATTAAAGAATCGTTTGATTGTAGATGTCTTCGTGTTCTTCACAAGTCGGCATGATGTCTTCCCACTGAACGTCAAGAGCACATACAATGGCATTCAACTTGTTCAGGGACGGGTTTGCCTCTCCCTTTTCAATCAACGAAATATAATTAACCGTCAATCCACATTTGTGACTTAATTCTTGTATGGTGATTTCTTTTGCTCTTCTGTGGTACCTTATTTTCTTTCCGACAAGTCCTGTAACTGTAATACTCATTACCTCACTACCCTTTTAAAAATTCTTTAGAAATGACGTGGAATGTTTCGAAAATCAATTATGAAACAGTGACTTTCATTCTTAAAGTTGTTTGCATTCGTAAAGAATAGTTAGAAATTGAAAAGGTATCAATGCTAATAGTCCCCTACTACCTTTGATGTTTACCCTAGATTAATACCTTTACACTTAATTTCGTAATATTTTTTAAAAATATTCTTATTGTTTTTCAGATCCTGTCTTCCTAGTCCTTCTGAGTACTCAAATATGTGTAATGGAAAAGTTAGTTAGAGGAAAAACCATATAATACTTTAGGAGTATAATTCTCGTTCCTGCTATTATTTTACTTGCTACAGTATCTATAGAGGCATAGATATTAGCAAAAAGGACCAATTACGTAGGTCCTTAAGTATAAATAGTATTTTGATTACTTCTTTTAACACTAGTTCTATTTTACTTATACGAACGAGGGTTGTCTATTATGAATGTGTTACTAATTTAAGACATTTTTCTATTTTTGTATTCAGAAGGGCTTATAAGGTGGAGACTGTAAAAACAGCCTCCACTTTTTTATTATTATATATCCCATTCGTCTAATGTATCAATTGTGTAGGTCGGCTGAATATCCTTCGAACTTAAAGCCTCTTTGGTTGTGACTCCAGTGTGAACAAGCAGCGTATCGAGTCCGGCGTTGATTCCAGCCAAAATATCGGTATCATAGTTATCCCCAACCATTAACGTGTCTTCCTTCGGGACCCCTAATACAGATAGGGCTTGCTCCATAATGATCGATTCGGGCTTTCCGATAAAGGTCGGTTCTGTTTGTGTGGAGACGGTGATAACTGACGTCAGGGAACCATTCCCAGGAAGCAATCCTCTTTCAGTCGGAATGGCGATATCTCCATTGGTTGAAATAAAAGTAGCACCATTTCTAACACCCAGGCAAGCGAGAGACAATTTTTCGTAATTAATGTCACGATCTATCCCCACTACTACGAAATCCGGTTTCTCATCCCTAAGAGTAATCCCGCTATCTTCCAGTGCCGAACGAATTCCTTCTTCCCCGATGACATATGCGGTTCCATTTGGTTTTTTCTTTGCTATATACTGAGCTGTCGCCATTGATGTTGTGAATATCTGTTCCTTCGTGGCAGGAATGGCAAAGGACTGCAACTTTTCTGCAACCTGCTCAGGTCTTCTTGAAGAATTGTTTGTTACAAACAGATAGGGTAATCCCTTCTCCTGAAGACGTTTAACGAATACTCCCGCTTCCTCGATCTTTTCTTTCCCTTTATACATCGTGCCATCTAAATCGATTAAGTATCCTTTATATTCTTTCATTGTTTACCTCCATATGATTGTTTTAGTATGCCCAAACACCTTAAAGTCTGTTCTATTTACGATAAAATGTAGCTTTAAATAAAACAAAACGCTTCCTGGTCAGAAAGCGCTGTCATATCTCATTAATTTTTAAATGCGGATACAGGTCCCAGTTCATTTTCAAGGTAGCTGCGAACCTGTTGAGGAAACTTCTCTAACGAGTAGAATACCTCGTTTAAAACCTTATGTAATTGATCATGGTTGACGGCTGTATACTCCTGAACAAGTATCTTACGATTGCCTACAAGAAGCTTGAGGTCTCTACTCATCTTGTCATCGATCACGTTTTCATCCAAAAGAATGTCAATGATGTCTTCATAGCTTCCAGGGTCTCTCATAATGAACCCATCGATCATGCTGTTCCCTACATCAAGTACGGATTCAATGATCGTATGAGCCATTCGCTCCAGGGCTAGTTTTTCTACTATGGAGTTCCATTGATCATTGGAACGAACGATGGTTAACTGCTCACTCATATAAAGCAATATCACTTCAATCTTTTCTCTATCTACGAAATACATGGTGCCACCTCTTCCTGAACGATATCATCACACTTTATTCTAACATAATTTCACCATCACCATACAGGTACATCCTGCAAAACTCACTTCAGTTTGTTATGATGAAATAAGCAGAAAAAGAGGAGGACATCGTCATGAGTGAACGATTTTATTTATACGATGATACAGAAAATACAAAAACACGATTTGTGAGCTTTATGGGGGAAAATCAGCGGTACGACTTAGCTATTACCCAGACAGATCGATATTATGGTAAATCTTTGGTACTAGACCTTCAAGGCAGTCGATTTGCGATCGTTGGCAGAGATGATCTTGATGAACCCGGATATGTAGAAAGTGTATTCAAGTTAACTCTGGAAGAAGCCGATGAATTGAGGGACTTCTTAGGGGAAATCATTTTGTAAAATGTGCACTGAAGAATGAAGTCCACCCCACTCTCACATACTACAAGTATGAAAGGTGGGAGATAAAATGAGTAAAGAACCTAGAGACAAAGAAGAAGAAGTATATAGTGACTTCTCTAATGTTGAAACGTATCGCAATTTTATCGTTCCAGAAACACTTCCTGAAGGACCTTACGGATCTCCGCGGGGAAAGCATACTCCAGTCGAGAACAAAAGCACTCCATGGGAAGAAGGACAACGGTATTACAGTGCCTTCAACTATGAAAACAAATCACTTCATCAGGATATTCCACGTCAGGAGCCTGGGTCTCATCCTGTTCATGCAGACACCGATGTGAATGAAGAACCTCCATATACTGAAAATAAGTAAAAATACAAAAGGAACAAACCAGACGGTTTGTTCCTTTCATCATTATTTATTGACTTTCTTTAAAAGAAAATAAGCGCAGCCAAAATTACAATATTCGTACAAGTAATCCTTATGTGTACTTACCTTTGTATCAAATGACGCTTTTTGATTGTGGTCATCGAAAAATCCCTTTAAACGAAGCTGGCCATATCCCCAATCCCCAAGGATATAGTCGTATTTGCTTAAGATATCGCTATATCTTTCCTTAAATGCTTCCTCGTTGAATCCGTCTCTAAATTCCTCAACGATTTCGTAGCATGTATTCTGCACACAAATCATTTCGTCCACCCACTTTCATTTCCTTATCTTAAATTATAACGGATTGTCCATTAATTACTATGAAAAATTGTCATAAGAGATGGTCACCCTATCAAATAGGGGGTGTTTAAGTTGAATAAATTCATTCTGGGTACAACTGTTTTAAGTATTGCGCTAATCGGAACTGCCTGTGATGGAATCGACACGGCCAATGAGGAAATGTTTCACGACAATGGAAACACCATAAACGTGAATGACCGGGAAGACCTGTACAACGAAAATAGCTGGACCAAAAAAGGAGCCCACCGCGGTGAGGACTTCGGTTATGTTCGCCAACAGAAAAGTCCTACAGGTGGTCAAACCATTTCCACCAAGGATATGTACAGCATCAATCGTGAACAAGTAGCCGACACGATCAGCAAAATGAGTGTGGCTCTTCCTGACGTGAAAGATTGTTCCACTCTTGTCACAGACGAAGAAGTATTGATTTCATATGTGACCGACAAAAAGGATAAAGATGGTCGCTTTGAAGTAGCCGATCAGGTAAAGAAAACAGCCATGTCTGTTATTCCCCGCTGGTACCACGTCTATGTGACTGATGACAAGAGCCTGATGCGGAATGTAGAGAACCTTGCCAAGATGGATAGTGATAGCCGTAACGCCAACACAGCTATCGATGATACCATTAACCTAATGCTGCAGGATTCTCCTCAGGGAAGAAATGTAGACGCAGGTGAAAATCCAAATGGTGAAATGACATCTGAGAAATACGAAATGCAGGACGACGACGTCCATAAAATTAACAAAGATCGCCAAAAACGAAAAGACAACACAGACAACATGGTCGATTAAAAGTAAGATTGGAGGAGGCTGACCAGAGGCGAAGCATTATGGCGTAAATGCTTAAATGCATCCCTTGTCATCCTCTACTTAGCTACAAAAAGGACTGACTGTCAGAGATTTTCTCCTTCAGGTCAGTCCTTTTATATATAAATGATTATGCCTTTTGAACTTCTTGCTCTCCGGCTGCTTGTCTTGCTTTGGCAGCTGCGTTAACTTGCTCATCTGCATGGTATGAAGAACGAACAAGTGGACCTGCTTCACAGTGACTGAAGCCTTTTTGCATCGCTGCTTCACGTAGTTCAGCAAACTCATCCGGGTGATAATATTTCTGTACTTTCAAGTGTTTCTTAGATGGCTGCAGGTATTGACCTAATGTCACAATATCAACATGGTTTGCACGAAGGTCATCCATTGTTTCAAGGATTTCTTCCTTTGTTTCCCCAAGACCGACCATGATACTTGATTTTGTTGGGATATCCGGGTTTAATTCTTTAGCACGACGCAAAAATTCCAATGTGCGGTCATATGTAGCACGGGCACGAACTCTTGGAGTCAAGCGACGAACGGTTTCGACATTGTAATTCATAATGTCTGGTTTTGCATCCATCAGTGTTTTGATGTTATCGAATACTCCACCCATATCAGAAGGTAATACTTCAATTGAAGTGAATGGACTTTTCCGACGAATTGCACGAACTGTTTCAGCAAAGACTTGTGATCCACCATCTTTCAGGTCATCACGGGCAACAGCTGTGATAACTACATGCTTCAGATTCATTAATTGAACAGAATCTGCAACGCGTTCTGGTTCTTTCAGATCTAATTCAGTTGGAAGGCCTGTTTTTACTGCGCAGAATCGGCATGCTCTTGTACAAATATCTCCAAGAATCATGAATGTAGCTGTTCTTCTAGTTCCCCAACATTCATGAATATTAGGACAACGAGCCTCTTCACATACCGTGTGAAGATTGTTTTCACGCATCATTTTCTTCAAGCCCATATAATTATCGTTCGTATTCAGCTTAATTTTAAGCCAATCCGGTTTCCGAATATGTTCATCTTTCTTACTCATACCCCTCATCTCCAATCCTAAATAATTCTGACTTAGGCAAAGAGTGAAACGCTTTCTAGATCGTTCATCTTATGTAAAAAAAGCCATCATCAATATACTTCTTTTGTCACTTTATCATACTAAAAAAGCGAAAACAAGCATGTGATACCCTATTACCATTTATTGATGATTATGAATCCCGGTGAACGATACAAACTAGAAGTAGGCCCCTAAAAATGGAGGGATTATTTTGTACAAACGATTGGTCTTTACCTTTGTGGCTTTTTGCATGTTCATTAGTCCTTGTCAAACCTTTGCAGCAGAAAAGCTGACAGATGAACAGATCCACACAAAGAGAATGGAGTTATTCCAGAAAAGCGAGGCACTTACTCAAATTCCCTGGTACTATCTCGCTGCCATTGATCAGTACGAGAGGAGTCTTCGGTTTGCCCGTAAAGATCGGGAAAAGCCCTCTTCTCTTATATCGATTTATATGGAGCCAGAAAAGTGGGTCGGCCCTCTAAACCCTAATCCGGATGATGACAATCCCGAAACAATCGCTCTATTCAATGGAGTGGGCCGGGATGGAGACTTCGACGGTAAAGCGAGCCTGAAGAGTGATGAAGATATATTGGCAGCTTTGACAGAGGTAATATTGCGGTACGGAATTGACCGGGATAATTTCAAACTTGCTCTGTGGGACTATTACAAACGTGATAAAACGGTCAGTATCATCATGGGAAATGCAAAAATTTATAAGCAATACGGTACAATCCATTTAAACCAGAAAGCCTTTCCCCTTCCCCTCAGGTTCAACTACAGTTATCGAAACACTTGGGGTGATGCCCGTGGTTGGGGAGGAAGACGAATTCACGAAGGGACGGACCTCTTTGCTGATTATGGTGCACCTGTAAGAGCGACATCGTATGGAATCATTGAGATGAAAGGATGGAACCGATATGGAGGCTGGCGGATCGGGATACGTGACATTAATAATACGTATCATTACTTTGCTCACCTTAGTGGTTTCTCTAAAGATCTTCACGTAGGACAAGTGGTTGAACCCGGTATGGTCATAGGCGGTGTTGGGAGCTCGGGATATGGACCTCCTGGAACATCGGGAAAATTCCCTCCCCATTTGCACTATGGGATGTATAAGGATAACGGCTTGACGGAGTGGTCCTTTGATCCATACCCTCACTTACGAATGTGGGAACGACAAGACAGAATCAAAAGCAAAAAACGTTAAAAAAGCAGACAATGGTTATCCCATCGTCTGCTTCATCTTTTTATACCTGTTTTTTGGATTTGGATTTGGAAACAGCGTTCATGATACTAGCTGCTAATCCACCCCAGATGATGACCATCCCTACAACCATCATTGCAATAGCGCTACCAGTCATATTAGCTTACCTCCTTATAGCTCTCAGCTTCTGTTTTTGCATGCCAGCGTTTAAAGGAGAAAGCAACACCGGCGAGGATCGCGAATCCTGCAACAAACCAACCACTGTAAAGAATGAAGGCATCCGAGTAACCACCGTAGTTTCCAGTTTCAGTTTCAAATTCTTTTAGTAGGTTCATTTTGAATAAACCGAACATCATCCATCCAAGGACGATTGGTGTGATGACACCTAAGCATATCTTCCACCATGCACCAAGCTGGATATCAGAGATTCCATTGGCGTGGGATTGAAATGCACCTAACTTGCGTAAGAACCAGGCAATTACTACAACTTCAACTAATCCGGCGAATGCTACACCAAACTGATTGATAAAGTAGTCTGCCGCATCCAGGAACAGTAATCCACCTTGAGTCGCAAATAAGATAGAGATGATTGCAGAAAGTCCTCCACCGAATAGGACGGCTTTTGTACGGGAAACCCCGAACTTCTCAGAAACACCTGCTACATACGTCTCTGTAATCGAGATAAGTGATGACAGCCCTGCTAATACCAGGGAAGCGAAGAACAAGAATCCGAATAATCCGTTAAGGGCCGGGAATTCATTAATGATTTGCGGGAATACCACAAACGCCAATCCAACTCCCCCGCTTACTACTTCCTGAACACCTACACCTTGAGATTGAGCCATGAAACCTAAAGCAGCAAATACTCCAATACCTGCTAATAATTCAAAGCCCGAGTTACTGAATCCTGTGATGAACGCGTTATTTGTAATATCCGATTTCTTCGGAAGATAACTCGAATACGTAATCATGATTGCAAAAGCGATTGATAAACTGAAGAAAATCTGTCCGTATGCTGCTACCCATACACTTGGATCAGCAATTTTGCTGAAATCCGGTTTGAAGAAAGCGTCCAGACCATCCAATGCTCCAGGTAATGTTAAAGCGCGAACAACAATGATTAAGAATAAAATAACTAGTGCCGGAATAAAGATCTTATTCGCTACTTCGATTCCTTTCTTTACACCTTTGAAAAGAATTCCTAATGTAATCACCCAGACCAATACAAGTGGAATGAATACTCCAGGAACGATACTGCCCGTTTGACCAGGATCAACCGTAAGCTTTAAATAGTCATTGAATAAGAATGACTCTGTATCCTTGCCCCAACCTAGATTGAAAGAAAATACACTGTAGGACATCGCCCACGCGATAATGACGGCATAATAGGTAGAAATAACAAATGCAATTAACACCTGCCACCAGCCAAGCCACTCTGATTTCCTATTAAGACGGAAATAAGATAGCGGTGCTGAGCCACGGTACTTATGACCTAATGTAAATTCAAGTACTAATAATGGAATTCCCGCTGTTAGAAGAGCGAATAAATAAGGAATAAAGAATGCTCCTCCACCATTTTCATACGCTACTGCCGGAAAACGCCAAATGTTTCCCAAACCGATTGCTGACCCGACGGCAGCTAGAATAAATCCTGCTCGTGTTCCAAACTGGGCACGATTCTCCATATTGGTCCCCCCTAGTTCTTTTCAACTACCATATTAAGGTATTTGAAATTTTTATATTTTCAGATTATTTATAATCTAAAGTCAGTATAGCTAGTTCCAGGACAATTGTCAAAGCTATTTTTAAGCCTACAGAGAGATTTTTTCAAATTGGGACAGGTACTATTTCACTATATGAATTTTGTCGAAACATGAAGGATTAATGATTGGAAAGGTCGAGGGGGATTTCTTGATACCACCATGGGTTTTAATAAATACCCTGACATCAAGTGAAAATTGCATAAAAAAACCAGGAGCCGATGAGCTCCTGGTTCTTCATTTCATTATTGTTCTGATACAGCCGGTTTTGCTTTTTCACCAAACAGAAAAGCGAATGCCAGGATTAAAATAATCACAACTCCTAAACCAAGTAACGTGCTACCAGTGAATCCCAGTACAAGGTATCCAATTGAAGCAGCAACCGCTCCGATCAATGCATATGGAAGCTGTGTGAGAACGTGATCGATATGATTGCTTCCTGCTCCAGTTGAGGAAAGGATCGTCGTATCTGAGATTGGAGAACAGTGATCTCCCAATACGGATCCAGCTAAAACGGCTGCCATAGCAGGCAATAAGATACTTACATCTGTCGCTGCTGCAATTTCCCCGGCGATCGGCAGTAAGATACCAAACGATCCCCAGGATGTCCCTGTGGAGAACGCCATGATTCCGGCAACTAAGAACAAGATGACCGGAAGTGCCTGCATCGGTAAGCTGGATTGTTCAACCAGACCCGCAAGATACGTACCTGTTTGCAATTGATCGATCAATGTTACGATCGTCCATGCGAAGATAAGAATGTAAACGGCTGGCAGCATGGATTTGATTCCTTCCACTACTGCTACTCCAACGGCTTTGCCTTCAATTCCTTTCAAGCTGACTTGACGAAGGAAGAAGATCAGCGCAACAAGGAGACCGAATAATCCACCATATAATAAAGATTTCGTTACATCTGTATTTTCAAATATCGGCAGGATGTCAAATGATCCGACGGCTTGATACCCTGTCCAGAGCATCATTCCGATTGTACCGATGACCAGAGCCACGATTGGCCAGACAAGATCTCCTACTGATCCTTTCGAGCTTACAGGCAGATCATTTTTCAATTCGCCTGGAATCTCTTTTTCAGGGTCATAAAGGGCTCCTGTTTCAAGGGCTCTTACTTCATGCTCTTTCATTTTTCCGAAGTCCAAGCCTTTAGCAGCAACCATGATCACAAGAAGGACAGCTGCCCAGACGTAAAGGTTCATTGGAATCATTTGAACGAATGCTGAAAATGCTGTGTATTCAGTGATGCTGTGTGCAGCAAGAATCGAACCGATAATCCCGATAATGTACGCTCCCCAGCTTGAGATTGGTGAAACGACACAAATCGGTGCCGATGTGGAGTCAATGATATAGGCTAGTTTTGCACGTGAAATTTTGTGGCGATCCGTAATGGGTCTCGAAACCTGTCCTACAGCAAGGGCGTTAAAATAGTCATCAATAAAAATTATGATACCTAAAACGGCTGCAAGAAGCTGTGCCCCTTTTCTCGTTTTCACACGTTTCATAGCCCATTCACCAAATGCGCGGCTACCGCCGGAAATGTTCACAAACGCCGTGATCACACCAAGAATAAGTAAGAAGAAAATAATATAGACATTCCAGGTGTTGAGTGCTCCATCTGCGACAAAGATGCCTTTAAAGGCGTCCCACATAAAGCTGAATGTTTTTGTAATTGAGAAATCTGCTAACAGAAAGGCAGACGCAACGATTCCTACTCCGAGTGAAAGTAGAACCCGTCTCGTAAGTATAACCATAAGAATGGCTAAAAGGGGTGGTAATAGTGAGTAAATCGTGTTTTCCATAGTGTCCTCCTCCTATTTGATAGGGGGGAACCATCGTAGCATGACAGAGGATAATAAAAAAAGGCAACGATAGAGAAACTATCATTACCTTAGTAAGTAATTTAAGTGCTCCATCACGATCTGTAGCTCCCCATTATAGAGATTCCCCTATAATGACAGTGTTATCCTTCTTCAAGATAACCCCAGCAAATACACCTTCGACATGCATATTTACTTCGGCAAAAGTTCCCTTTCATCTGTTCTCCCAGTTGTCATCCTCAAACAGCATACTCTTGAACCCTGCGCCTCTACCCCATCGGACTGATGATGTGGTGTGTTATTAAATTTTCTTTATTAATATAACAAACTATCATTCTTTTGACAACTTTTTTTCCTGACTAATTTGTGGGAATTTCAATGGATGGGCTGGATTCACCTCCACCATTGTTATAAAACTGTGGTACATCCAGGTGAACGGTACCCATGGCAACCAGGATATCCTGCTTGATGGTTTCCGTTTTCGTTGCAAATGGAATGATGATCTGGACATTGACTTCAAGCTCGACAAACACTTTTACAACAGCATTATTGATCCCAAATTGCTCTACTGTCGTTTTAATATCGGAACGGACATCCCCGATCGAATGAAAGCGAATGGGCACTTTTGGACCCAGATTACCGAGTAACACGTTGTTGGTCGCCTGACCAAGAGGCACCGAGTAAGTGATGCCCTTCGCTGCTTTAGATTTCCCTTCATCGATTTCCACTTCGGTAATAAATTCCAGGTTTTCTAAATTTCCTTCCTCTGCTTCCTGCAGGTTTTGCTGTACTAAGTTTGTGATTTCTGCCTGAACCCGGTTGATTGTCTGAGTATTGTATTTAAATGAGACAATATCGCCTTCTGTATTCTTCACTTCTTCCGTTATATCCGAAATATCAAGAACATCGGCAATTTTTTTGTTAATTGCTTTATTGATAACTAACGTACCGATCCTGCTGGTCTGGGTCTCAGCATAAGCAAGAAGTGTCGGTTTTAAACCTTTATTAATGATCCACAACCCGAATCCAGTAGATATCATAAAGAATAGAATCGTAATGATCATCACATATCGAAAAGGTAGCGGCCCTCCTCTTCGGGGTTTGTATGTTTTAAACTTTGACAAAAAAATCCCCCCTTACAAGCTATTTGTATGCACAGTAAGAGGGGTTTAACGCAAAAAAATTATTTAATTTTTAGAGATTGGGGTTCATAATCCGGGTCAAACCCGGTAATCACCTTATCTAATTCCGTGCTTAAATCAATGGGATAAGGGGTTTGTAATTCCTGTCCGTCTTCTTCGATGATCCGAATCACCGGTCGATCCGTTACCCCTTTATTTTGATCTGTCACTATTCCTTTTCGGCCATCATTCAGCTCCACAACCATCCCATTTGGATAGATGGCAACAGAAGACCTGAAGGCTCCGATTACATTTGTATCAAACAGGGTGCCGCTGCCTGCATATAATACCTCCAACGCTTGATGTGGAAGCATGGCTTTCCGATACACACGATTAGACGTCATGGCGTCAAATACATCCGCCACTGCAATGATTTTTGCAAACGGATGAATATCCTCGCCTTTGATTCCCCGTGGATAACCGGATCCATCAAGCCTCTCATGATGCTGATAAGCGCAATGAGCAATGATCAAAGACACAGAATGAAGCTGTCTCAGAATCTCAAAGCCGTGTTCAGAATGCTTCTTAATTTCAGAGAACTCGCCTTCTGTCAGCTTACCTGGCTTCAATAGAATCTCCTCTGGTACCAGCATCTTACCGATATCATGCAAAATCGCTCCCACCCCTAACTGCTCGAGCTGTTTAGCAGAGAGCTTAAGTTCAAGACCAATTGAGAGCGTATACAATGTAACATTAAATGAATGATGAAAAATATAGGAATCATATGTGAAAACATCTGTCAAAATGGTTAGGAGATCATGATTTGCCTTTACTTCAGACAAGACTACATCAATCACCTGCTTCAATTGCTTAGCACTATCTTCAATCATGAGCGCACTTGGCGCCGTTTTCGATGCGCTTAATTGATTAAAGGCCATTTCAATATTGTTTACAGCTTGCTGTCTCACTTTATTCGAAACGGTCCCATTTACATGGATTCCGCTCGAAAGCGAGTCTTCAATATAGACATACTGAATACTAAGCTCCTGCAATCTATAAATCATGCGTTCTGTTATCGGAACGTTATCATGAATTAAAGCTTGACCTCTCATATTATATACGGTTGTAGCTAGAACCATGCCCGGTTTCAAAGCCCTAGTTGATATAAGCCTCATAGAATTCTCCTATGTAATTCTTTCATTTTTCGACAAAATTTCCTAGTATCTCCATTATAAAGGATAAAAACGTTCTTGCAAGGTGTATTTCCTTGTATATTGTTAATTATTCATGAAAGAATATTGATGGTGTCCTCCGACACCAAAACAAAAACCAGCGCCCTCAAAAGAGCAACTGGTCCTTCTTGACACTTATATCATTTTTAACAATGCATCCCGGCCGATCATGCCCGGTGTGATGCCGCGATTTTCTGCTTCTATGGTGATGGATTCAAGAGGGGCATCAAGTAGCTGATCGATTGTTTTTACACCGACGGCTCTTCCTGCAATGATTCCTCTGTCTTTTAACTTCTCATTTAGTAACGCTACGTCCAGTGCTCCACACATTATATATCCTATATCACTCGTCACAACGAGGAGATTGGTTTTGGGCAGTTCAACAGAAATCGCTAAAAAGGTATGTCCCTGAATGGTAATCGGAAATACATTCATCATGTTTCATCGCTCCTTTCACTCATATGTATGACGCGGAAAAGGAAACGGTGAAACATTTACTGCTTTAATTTCCATTCAAGAACATCTCGTAAAAACTCAGGCATAAAGTATTTTTTTTCTAGTCTTTGAAGGTCAGGAAAGAAGTGTCCAAACGTGAACATATCAGGTAAGGCAAGCTTGTACACTTTCTGAGAATCGATCGGCTTGTTATCGATTAAGATTTCATGGTCTCCGAATTGAACATTCGTGTATACAAATCGTCCCATCACTTTGCCTCTGAACCCTAACCCTTTCACTTGAAGATGCGGCCATTCCTCATTAAATGTTTGTTTAATGATTTCCTTAAGCTCCGCCCCCTTCACCTTAATCAGGCAGGGATTGATCGGATGAGGCAGGATGCGATGCAAATCCTGTTTCGTCACCGATCCCTCACTCAGTCCATCGATGAGCAAGCCTGAATTAAGAAAGGCACAATCAGCCCGGCACCATTCAGCAAGGGCATCACATAAAACGTTCGGAAGCGGGGATGGATTGAACCAATCCACGGATAAGGATTTCGTAAGAGATGATACTTCTTTTCTTAACAAATCCTCTCCTGCCTGATACCACTCCAGGCTTTCCTGTTCTTCCTTTTCGACAGAGGGAAGCTCGTGCTGTTCATAGAGCTGTGCTTTTTTCCCTATGATGGTTTTATTGGTTATATCAACCTCAATCATCATATGCCCAACATAATGACCAAACTTTCCTGCTGCGCCAAGCATCGTTCCCTTAATTTCTTTTCCTTGATGAAGTACATGATGGGTATGAGCTCCGAGGATAACGTCAATCTCAGGAAATTGTTCTGCAATCACCTCGTCATCCCTTATCCCTAAATGTGAAAGAAGGATTATCATATCCACCTGTGGATGAAGCTCTTGAACCAACTTCTGCAGTTCATCCATTGGAGATGTAATATTCCAGCCGAGAGCTTCGTAAAATGGTTTGAAATAGGCTGTCAATCCAATGACCCCTATCTTCATTCCACTATCCGTTCGAAAAATATGATAAGGCTTTAACCAGCTTGGATGTAGTCCAGACTGATCTAATAGATTGCCTACAATCACGTGAAAATCGGCATGATCATAAAGGCTGTTTAAATCTACATAGTCCAGTGTAATACCTTCATTGTTCCCGATCGTTACAGCATCAAAGCCGACTTCATTTAGAAATTCGATGTTTCCTTTTCCTAAAGTCGCTTCACTTAATGGATGCCAGCGGTCCACATGATCTCCGATATCAAATAGATAAACAGGATCCCCTTCATCAAGATGCCATTGTTTTCTCATTTTCAAAAAATCCCGAATCCTTGACCAATGTTCAAAATGACTGTGAAGGTCGTTTGTATGATAAATATGAATGGTTTCTCTCACTATTTGCTCACTCCTATTGGAGGTATGTTATCCTGTAATGCCTTGGTAAATCAATCGAATTCCAATTAAAATTAAAATAATGCGTAAAATACTCACTAATACTTTCGATTCAAGTTTCGTATTTAAATAGGCCCCGGACTTAGCTCCAATCCAGGCCCCAGGAATAAGGGCAAGAGCATACAACCACTTTACATTGCCTAACATGATATGTGTACCTGAGCCAACCAACGCAGATAGAAAAATCATGAACATGGATGTGGCAACGGCTACATGGGGAGGAAAAAGAAATACTAAGATCATGGCAGGTACCATTAATGATCCGCCACCAATGCCAAATAAACCTGACGTAAATCCAACTACAAAAGCAATAGCCCCTCCTAATAAAGGAGGATACCCATAACGAAAGGTCTTTCCAGCGGGATCCGTAAACTTCCGTTGAAAGGAAGCATCCTTGAATTTCTCAATAGGCTTTAACTTGTTTCGGACCATGAGAATAATGGCGATCAGTATCATGAAAATGCCGAAGTATAAATTAAAGCTTTCCATGTTCAATCCCTTGTTTACCCACGCTCCCAGTATTGAACCCGGCCCACTGCCTGCAAAGAAGATCAAACCGCTTTTATAATCTACGGTCTTGTGCTTTAGATAGGCCAGGGTGGATGATAACCCTGTAAAAATCATAATGACCAATGATGTTCCTACTGCTGTCTGAGGGTTCATTTCTTCTATCAAGCTTGTATATGTACCGAAATAAATGAGGGCAGGAACAATGATGACGCCTCCGCCCAATCCGACGAGGGATCCTATTGCTCCTGCTAAAAGTCCGATTGATAGAAGAACAATCCATTCCATCTGTCTTTCATCTCCTGTCAGCTAAAATAAATCCAGTTGCTTTGGTGCAAGTCCTCCATATTCAATGCCTAATAATTCAATGAGCTCTTTCGCGTTATCAGCGGCATCTCCACCGGAATTATTATTGAAAAGAATATAAAGATCGTTAGAGGTTTTGTGCAGCTGATAAATATGCGGAATCCACTCCTCTAATTCAGCACGATTATAGCGATATAAATAACGAACCTCCCGCCAATCTCCTCCATTCGGTTTATTCCAGCCATACAGATTCCTGCCGTGAAACCGAATAAGAGTCGCATCTTTATGAGTGGCTTCCAAGACCCGCGGTACAGATCCTTCTCCTGCCTGAGGTTCATCGCAAATGCTATGGATCCACCCTTCCTTTTTCATAAACGTTAACGTCTTATCCCGAAACTGTGGTCTGAACCAGCTTTGATGACGGAACTCAAGCGACAGGGGGAACCCTTTTAATTGTTCCCGGCAGTACCGGATATAGTCAACATGTTCCTTATTACAATCGTACCAAGGGGGAAATTGAAGCAGTACCATCGCTAACTTACCTGAATCTACGTATGGAGCAAGGGATTCTTTAAAGGCCCTAAACATCTCTTCCTTTGTTTCGAAAGGGATTTCTCCCCGCTGATGTCCCGTCATACCCTGATACGCTTTTACTATAAACTTAAAGTCCCGGGGTGTTTCCCTTACCCATTTTTCAGCATTTCGAATAGGCTGGACAGCGTAGAAAGTTGTATCCACCT
Source organism: Rossellomorea sp. y25 (assembly GCF_038049935.1). Classification (NCBI taxonomy): domain Bacteria; kingdom Bacillati; phylum Bacillota; class Bacilli; order Caryophanales; family Bacillaceae; genus Rossellomorea; species Rossellomorea sp. y25. The sequence goes on from NZ_CP145886.1 coordinate 3,803,611, forward strand.
CGACGATGGGGAAATGAGCACCGTATTCTTTTAGTTTGTCTCTAGGGGAAACATTTTCATAAAGGGTATCATGATCTCCCCAGCCTGTTACACCTATGTATATCATCTTCATTCACCTGCTTTATTATGAACATGTCCATTTTATCATAAGGGGAATGGAAATTCTTATGTTTGAATGGATTGAGGAAGAATCGTAGTGATTATTGGAACCAGAAAAAACTCCCCTGATGAGACATCAAGGGAGTTTGGTTTAAAAGATTATCCGATTGAACCTTCCATTTCGAACTTGATCAGGCGGTTCATTTCGACTGCGTATTCCATTGGAAGTTCTTTCGTGAATGGCTCGATGAAGCCCATTACGATCATCTCTGTTGCTTCTTCCTCTGAAATACCGCGGCTCATAAGATAGAATAATTGTTCTTCAGACACTTTTGATACCTTCGCTTCGTGTTCTAACGAGATGTTATCGTTAAGAATTTCGTTGTAAGGGATCGTATCGGAAGTTGATTGGTTATCCATGATCAGCGTATCACACTCAATATTTGAACGTGCGCCTTCCGCTTTACGGCCAAAGTGTACAATTCCACGGTACGTTACTTTACCACCATGCTTGGAGATGGATTTAGAAACGATTGTAGAAGAAGTATTTGGTGCCAAGTGAATCATTTTCGCTCCGGCATCCTGATGCTGGCCTTTACCTGCCAATGCGATGGATAGTGTCATACCTCGAGCGCCTTCACCTTTAAGGATAACCGCCGGGTATTTCATCGTTAATTTAGAACCGATGTTTCCATCCACCCATTCCATCGTTGCGTTCGCTTCACATACAGCACGCTTGGTAACCAGGTTGAACACGTTGTTCGCCCAGTTTTGAATCGTCGTATATCGGCAGTACGCATCTTTCTTGATGATGATTTCAACGACTGCAGAGTGAAGTGAATTCGTTGTGTAAACAGGTGCTGTACAACCCTCAACATAGTGAACACTTGCGCCTTCATCCACGATGATCAGTGTACGCTCGAATTGACCCATGTTCTCTGAGTTAATGCGGAAATAGGCTTGAAGTGGTGTATCCACCTTGATTCCTTTAGGAACATAGATAAAAGATCCACCGGACCATACCGCTGAGTTAAGGGCAGCGAACTTGTTATCCGTTGGAGGAATAACCTTTGCCCAGTGCTCGCGGAAAAGTTCTTCATTCTCTTTAAGAGCAGAATCTGTATCTTTAAAAACGATCCCCATGTCTTCAAGATCTGATTGCATGTTGTGGTATACAACTTCTGACTCATATTGAGCAGAAACCCCTGCAAGATACTTTTGCTCTGCTTCCGGAATACCTAATTTATCAAACGTCTGCTTGATTTCTTCAGGTACTTCATCCCAGCTGCGTTCTGACTTTTCAGAAGGCTTCACATAGTAAGTGATCTCATCAAAGTTCAGTTCCTGCATGTCACCGCCCCATTGAGGCATAGACATATTATAAAAATGCTCAAGTGACTTCAAACGGAAATCAAGCATCCATTGAGGTTCTTCTTTCATGCGGGAGATTTCTTCTACGATTTCACGCGTCAAACCACGTTTGGAACGAAAAATTGAGACGTCTTTGTCGCTGAATCCATATTTATAATCTCCAATCTCAGGCGCTTTCTTAGCCATGTTGATTCCTCCATTCTTTGGTAGTGCCGAAGGAGAGCATTATTCCTGCTCTTCCTCTGACACTCCTTTTTCCATCGCTTTCCATGCCAATGTCGCACATTTGATACGGGCAGGAAATTTCGCGACTCCTTGTAATGCTTCAATATCTCCTAAATCCACATCGTCGTCATAGTCATTGCCTTGCATCATATCAGAGAAGATCTTGGAAAGCTTCAATGCTTTCTCAATCTCTTTCCCTTTAACCGCTTGTGTCATCATTGAAGCAGAAGCCATGGAGATCGAACAACCTTCTCCATCGAACTTCGCATCCTGAACGATACCATCTTCCACCTTTAAAGTCAGGTGTATGCGATCTCCACAAGTAGGGTTATTCATATCGATGGTAAAGCTTCCATCTTCTAAAGAACCTTTATTTCGTGGATTCTTATAATGATCCATGATGACTTGTCGATATAACTGATCTAAATTATTAAAAGACATCGCTGAAAAACTCCTTTGTCTTCAATAGGCCTGCAACAAGTTTATCAATATCTTCTTCCGTATTATAGAGGTAGAAGCTGGCACGTGCTGTTGCGGATACGTTCAACCACTTCATCAGAGGTTGTGCACAGTGATGACCCGCGCGAACGGCAATCCCTTCAGCATCAAGTACGGTTGCCACATCATGCGGATGAACATCATCAATGTTAAACGTAACAAGACCTGCGCGTTTTCCGGGATCACTTGGTCCGAAAATTTTCATGCCTTCAACTTCATTCATTTTCTCCAATGCATAAGCCGCAAGCTTATGTTCATGTTCTTCAATGTTATGAAGTCCTACTTCTTCAAGGAAATCAATCGCAGCTCCAAGTCCAATGGCACCTGCAATGATCGGTGTACCACCTTCAAACTTCCACGGAAGCTCTTTCCAGGTGGATTCTTGAAGTCCGACAAAGTCAATCATTTCTCCACCAAATTCGACCGGTTCCATTTTGTTCAGGTGTTTTTTCTTACCATAAAGCACTCCGATTCCTGTGGGACCTACCATTTTATGACCTGAAAAGGCAAAGAAATCACAGTCCAAGTCTTGTACGTCGATCTTCATATGTGGAGCGGCCTGTGCTCCGTCAACGACCATGACTGCACCATTTTCATGAGCAATCTTGGTGATTTCCTTAATTGGGTTCATCGTACCAAGCACGTTTGAAACCATCATGATCGAAACAATTTTCGTTTGAGATGAGACGGTCGCTCTGACATCTTCAATCGCTATCGTTCCATCTTCTTGAAGAGGTACATATTTTAAAGTCGCTCCGGTTTCTTTGGCTAACTGCTGCCAAGGAATGATATTACTGTGATGCTCCATGTGAGTAATCACAATTTCGTCACCCTCGGTAAGGTTGGCGCGACCGTAGCTTGCTGCAACTGTATTGATTGCTGTTGTCGTCCCACGGGTAAAGATTACTTCTTGAGTCGAGGAAGCGTTAATGAAATTACGGACCTTTTCGCGGGCACCTTCATATCCATCTGTCGCTCTCGTCCCAAGAGTGTGAACACCCCTGTGAACATTAGAGTTATATCCACGATAATAATCATTCATCGCTTCGATAACTGAAACTGGCTTTTGTGATGTTGCGGCACTGTCAAGATAAACAAGTGGATGGCCATTTACTTCCTGGTCGAGAATCGGAAATTGTTTACGAATCTCTTTTACATCCATTAGTTTACTTTCCTTTCGATAACCTCAACAAGTTGTTTCTTAACTCCTTCAATCGGTAATTGTTTCACCACTGGAGCCAAGAAACCATGAATAACCAGACGTTCCGCTTCATGCTGCGGGATACCACGACTCATCAGGTAGTATAGTTGCAATGGATCCACTCGACCCACAGACGCAGCATGACCTGCCGTTACGTCATCTTCATCGATAAGAAGAATCGGGTTTGCATCTCCACGTGCTTTTTCGCTAAGCATCAAGACGCGAGACTCTTGCTCTGCATTCGACTTAGACGCACCGTGTTCAATTTTACCGATACCATTAAAGATGGAAGATGCTTCGTCTTTCATTACTCCATGCTTAAGGATGTATCCTTCAGAGTTTTTACCGAAGTGAACAACCTTTGTCGTGAAGTTTTGTTTCTGTTTTCCGCGTCCAACAACAACCGTTTTTGTATCTCCGTATGAGCCATCGCCCATTAGGTTTGTTACGTTTTCAGAAACGGTGTCTCCATCGTTCATCAATCCAAGAGCCCACTCGATGCGTGCATCTCTTTGTGCAACTCCACGACGGTTAACGTAAGTCGTTAATCCGCTTGCTAGATTATCCACCGCACCGTACGCCACTTTCGCATTATTATTTGCCACAACTTCCGTTACGATGTTGTATACGCCACCTTCTACATCTGTAGTAGAAATATAGTTTTCAACATACGTGACAGAGCTATTGTCTTCAGCAACAACCAATACGTGGTTAAACATCGCCACTTCAGCATTGTCATGGACGTATACCGCTTGAATCGGTTGGGTTAATTCTACGTTTTTCGGAATGTAAAGGAATGCCCCTCCATTCATTAACGCTGCATGAAGTGCTGTTAGCTTATGCTCATCCGTTTTAACGCCTTCAGTCATGAAGTACTTTTGAACAAGTTCACTATGATCCTTCACTGCTGTAAAAATATCCGTGAAAATAACACCGTTATCCTTTAATTCGTTCGAAAGAGAAAGAAAAGCAGGTGTATTATTACGTTGAATATATAAACTTTGGTCTGTGCTTTCCAAATCAACTAATGCTTTAGCTTCATCCGGCAGCTCACTCAATGATGAAAACGCATCACTTTCCACAGTATGCTTCTGGAATTGAGTAAAATTCCAATTCGTGATTTTTGTTTTATCAGCAACTGGAAGGCTTAGATCCTTTACTTTATCAAAGGCATCTGTACGAAGGGTTGTTAACCATTCTGGCTCTCCAAGTTGTTTTGAGTAGGAGCTGACATAGTCCTGATCTACTGGTAGTTTCGTTTCTACAGTCATTTTCATCCCCCTAACACTTACGCTTCTTGGCCAACAGTTTCGTCTTTGATTCCTAACTCTTCTTTAATCCAGTCATATCCTTCAGCTTCCAGGCGTTGTGCTAATTCCTCTCCGCCAGATTTCACAATGCGTCCTTGCATCATGACGTGAACATGATCAGGAGTGATGTAGTTAAGAAGACGCTGATAGTGAGTGATGATTAAGCAACCAAAATCTTCACCGCGCATTTTATTGATTCCCTTTGATACAACTTTAAGGGCATCGATATCAAGACCAGAGTCAATCTCGTCCAGGATGGCGATCTTAGGTTGTAACATCATTAATTGAAGGATTTCATTACGCTTCTTCTCTCCACCAGAGAACCCTTCGTTTAAGTAACGCTGTGCCATATCTGGATCCATTTCCAGGTATTCCATTTCAGAATCCATTTTGCGGATGAATTTCATTAGAGAAATTTCTTCGCCCTCTTCGCGACGGCTGTTGATTGCTGAACGTAAGAAGTCCGCATTCGTAACACCGTTGATTTCACTAGGATACTGCATTGCAAGGAATAGACCTACGCGAGCACGCTCATCAACTTCCATTTCAAGCACATCTTCACCGTCGAAGTGAATGCTTCCTTTTGTCACTTCATACTTTGGATGACCCATGATAGCAGAAGATAAAGTAGATTTACCTGTACCATTTGGTCCCATTACTGCGTGGATTTCTCCACCTTTAATTTCAAGGTTAACCCCTTTCAGGATTTCCTTTCCTTCAATCTCAACATGAAGATCTTTAATTGTTAAAGTAGAACCTGCCATGTGTATTTACCTCCGTGACTTTATAATGAATTTAAGAATTAAATTCTTTAATCATTCTCAATTTATTCTCATTACAATCTTATAACAAATAAAAGCTATTATCAACTTTTTCAACTATACAGATAGTGTAAACTTGACAAGATAATCCTTTTCTATTGTTAACTTAAAATACAGGAAAAATGTAGGGGTTTCTTATACAGTTTCCTGTCATGGTGAACATATCGATACTGATATAATTTGAAACCTATGAAACCGTCCGCTTTGTTCTTCCGTTATTAGACTTGGCGTTGATTGCATAACAATAAAAAAACCAGTGCATCGTCTACACTGGTTTCCTTTTTTCTTCCTTATTATATATTAGAGTGCACCTTACGATCAAGTGCAGCAATCATTCTTCTGCTTTCCTTATAGTCCTGCTCTCTTCTTTTCTCTACTTGCATTCTGACATCATGCTTTCGTTTGTACACCTCATAACCAATCCCATGGGCTCCATGCATTGCCTTTTCCATTTCACTTGTGTACGAGATACTCTCAAGAGAGTCGATAATGAATCATTCCTTTCAGGTTTTTAATTACTTTACAACTATACTACCCCCTCGTTCACAAGACAAAACCAGTATAGGGTCATTTTTTCTTAAATTCATCTTTTCAACCTGACTCCGAGGGGCTACCATTAAGTTTTCACAAAATTCCGCCATTATACTGCCAATTAATAGCTTTTTTAATATATATTCATTTTATTGAATAAGTATTTAGTACTTGGTGATCACAAACGAACTTTCCACCTCATATTAAATAAAATAGCTTTTTTCATAAACATTGTCGCTATTTTACATAAAGAAAGTACGGCCGGTGAGTATCCTTGTCGATCTTTTAGGGTCTCTCCCACTGTTTTCGGGCAGCTTCCAAAAATGTAATTTTTCTATTGAACGGATGGTAATTTGAAAACAGGGACCGTTCCTTTTCGTTCCAGGGACTTGCTTTCCGCGGGGAGGAAGTCGAGCCTCCTCGGGCTTTGCCCTGCGGGGTCTCGACCTTTCTAGCTCCGGCGGCTAGCCCCTCGAGGTCATAAGCTAAATGGTCCAAGAAGGCAAAGAACGCCTTCTTAGGCCCATTCATCTTATGCTTGTCGGGGCTGAGCGAGCCGCATCCGCTTTTCTACTTTTCCTCTATTTCCCGCAGGAGTCAAGTGCCTTCCGCTACAATCCACTCTGTGCTACTACTTTATGGCTGTTAAACGCTAACTTCAAGAAAAGTCACCTCACCATCCAACACACTAATTGACAAAGCCCAGGAAGATTATGTAATTGAATGAAAAGCCTTGTTCAAACACTAATTTCAACAAAAAAATCGAAGAGGATTCCTCCCCTTCGACTCATCCCTTACTTATTGTTTTAACTGATTCAAATCCTGAATCGATTGCTGTACTAAAGTCACAGCCTGACTCATGACAGCTCCGCCGCCAAATGCAGCCGTTACTCCTATTGCTTCAAGGATTTCTTCTTCTGAACACCCTTGATCCAGGCATCCTTTTGTGTGATAGATGATGCAATATTCATCCTGGGAATAAAGACTTATTCCTAACGCGATCAACTGCTTTTCTTTTTTTGAAAGAACTCCTTCTCTAAAGCAGTGCTCGGTAAACGTATTATACTGCTCGGCAAGCTCAGGCATTTTTTCAGTGAAGATTCCAAGTCCCATTTTATAATCATGAAGGGCAGCTTCTGTTGTATTTCTTGGTTCTATCTGCATTTCATTCAGCTCCATTTCTGAAATAGATTCATCGAAAATAGTATGAGCTATAATGGAAATGATTATGTTTAAAAAAAATACGGTAAGTACTTATCCAGAAAAGAAACCCGATTTTGATCAATCAGAATCGGGTTTCTTATTTACGCTATATGAAATTATTCGGTCACCGGAACAACTGCCCCGTCCCATTCCTCTTTAATAAAGTCCTGGATTTCTTTTGAACGAAGAGCTTCAACAAGCGCCTTCACTTCCTCTTTGTTTTCGTCACCTTTATTCACAGCAATCACATTCACATATGGAGAATTACTGTCTTCAATGGCGATCGAATCTTCCAAAGGATTCAAACCTGCATCGATCGCATAGTTGGAATTAATCAGAACAGCATCTCCCTCTTCATTTTCATACAATTGTGGAAGAAGAGCTGCTTCATATTCGTAATCGAATTTTAGTTTCTTTGGATTTTCTTTAATGTCTTCCAGCGTTGCTTTTGTCTTGTCTACTCCATCATTCAATGTAATAAGACCTTTTTCTTCTAATAACGTAAGAATACGTCCGTGATCTGCTACAGAATTACTCATTAGAATCGTTGCACCTTCAGGCAGCTCTTCAAGGGATTTGTACTTTTTAGAATAAACGCCAATCGGCTCAATGTGAATGCCGCCAGCATTTTCAAAATCATAACCGTGTTCCGCTTTTTGAGATTCTAAGTACGGTACATGTTGGAAATAGTTTGCGTCAATATCCCCATTATCCAGATCTTTATTTGGCAAGATATAGTCTTGGTACGTTTCAATTTCTAAATTGATACCTTTCTCCTCTAATAAAGGCTTCACTTGTTCAAGAATTTCAGCGTGAGGAATATTGGAAGCTCCAACCACTAATTCTTTCTCGTCGCTGCCTCCTCCTGATTCTGAATTACTCCCACATGCTGCCAATCCAAAAATGCTTGTTGCTGCAATAACTCCTGCTACCCATTTTTTCATGATATTTCTCTCCTTTTACCGTTTATCTAATTTATTTGTAAAGAAATCACCTAATATTTGAATCGCAAACACAATGAGTAAGATCATAATGGTTGCGGCGAGCGTCACGTCTTCCCTGCTTCGTTGAAAGCCATCTAAATAGGCCAGGTTTCCTAAACCGCCTGCTCCGATGACCCCGGCCATTGCCGTATATCCAACGAGAGCAATCGCTGTTACTGTAATTCCTGAAATCAAAGCCGGCATGGATTCCGGGATCAGGACTTTCCAGATAATTGTGCTCGTTTTCGCCCCCATCGCTTTCGCGGCCTCGATGACGCCTTTGTTCACTTCTCTTAAAGCAATTTCTACCATACGGGCGTAAAACGGAGCAGCTCCAATGATCAGTGCCGGCAAAGCTGCATTCGCTCCACGGATTGTGTCCAATAAAAACTTGGTGAACGGAATTAACAACACGATCAATATAATGAATGGAATCGATCTGAACACATTTACGACTGCACTTGTAATCGTGTATGTCAGTTTGTTATCCCATAGATTTTCCTTAGAGGTGAGGAAGAGCAAAATCCCAAGGATCATTCCGAGTACAAAGGTAATCACTACAGACATCCCGGTCATATACAGGGTTTCGAGGGTTGCTTCCCACATCTTCTCCCAATCTACATTTGGAAATAAATTTTCAATCATCCTCTTAACACCTCCACTTGAACCAGTTGCGTTTGAACAAACGTCAATGCATCTTTAATGGTCCGTTCATCCCCATCAAGGTGAACAAATAACGTTCCATAGGCACCTTTTTGAGTTTGGGAGATTTGTCCTTGAAGGATGTTTACGTCTAAGTCAAACTTCCTTATCAGAGTGGTGATAAGCGGTTGCTCAGTTGATTCACCGACAAAAGTAAATTTCAACACTTTCCCATTAGGATATTGCATCAATAGGTGATCAATGGTTTCACCCGTTTCTTTTACTTGCGAGACTTCTCTCACGAAACGCTTTGTCACTTGCTCTTGTGGATTTCGGAACACTTCCAATACATCCCCGAGTTCCACGACTTTTCCTTGTTCCATGACTGCGACACGGTGACAGATTTTCTGAATCACGTGCATTTCATGAGTGATCAGGACAATCGTCAGCCCTAAGCGTTTATTAATATCCACCAATAAATCAAGAATGGAATCAGTTGTTTGTGGATCTAGAGCGGAAGTAGCTTCATCACATAGAAGGACATCGGGATTGTTAGCAAGGGATCTTGCAATCCCCACTCGTTGTTTCTGTCCGCCGCTCAGTTGAGAAGGATAGGCATCTCCCCTGCCTTCCAATCCTACAAGCTTCAATAATTCATTGGCTCTATGGAGTCTCTCTTTCTTTGGTACTCCAGCAATTTCTAATGGGAACTGTATATTTTCTAATACTGTACGAGACCAGAGGAGATTAAAGTGTTGAAAAATCATGCCTATCGACTGTCTTGCTTCCCGCAGTTTTTTACCCTTTACCCGGGAAACGATTTGACCATTCACGTCCACTATTCCTTCTGTAGGAACTTCGAGACCATTGAGCATGCGGATCAGCGTACTCTTACCTGCTCCACTATAGCCAATCACTCCAAAAATTTCTCCTTGGGCAATCTCGATATTGACGCCATCAACGGCTGAAATTGGACCCGATTTGGATTGATAGATTTTTTTCACATCTGAAATGGTAATCATGTTGTATTCCACCTTCTTTCGGAGTAAAACGACCTGTTTAATCAAGATTATGGTTGCACATAGCTGGCATTTTCCCGTCATCTTTTTCTAAATCATTAAAAAATGCCTCTCTGCGATAAGCAGAAAGGCATAATCATATAGGACTATCCTTTCTCTCATCTTTCAAAGCATATGCTTTGAGTGAATTGGCACCATTTCAATTTTCATTGACGGTTGCCGGGCTTCATAGGGCACGTCCCTCCACCTCTCTTTATAAGAGTAAAGTATCGATTATTAAATTTTTTTAAATAGTTAAAGACTCTGAAAATTTGCTACAAGAGAGATTTTATCATCGGTTATAGAGTGTGTCAATTATTTTTTAAACTTTCACCGGCTCTTTTCCCCTTGACCTCGTAAGCCAAAGGACAGATTCAACAAATAGAAGCGGTCGATACCCTCCTCTGATTTCAAGTGCCCCAGCTTCGATCAGTTGAGACAACCGTTCTTCCCCTGTGAGTAGGGAAACCACTTTTTCCTCCATTCCTTCAATTACGAAATGAGCGTCTTCACTCAAATCATCTAATACATCGCATCCCTTGCTCGAAATAGAAATACCGTACAAATCGCTTCCACAATCAAAATGAAGAACAAATGGGCTGTCTGGAAATAAGAGTCGTAAGTGATATCTTGAATGACACTGATCTACTAATTCCTCTAAATATATTCGCATGAATACCCTCCCAGTGAAACTTCTATATTATTACAATTCCACTTTTAGGTATTTTTCCCTTTTATACTTTCTCGACATGTTTTGAACGTATTCATCTAATTTGTCGAACAGTAAGAATTTGGATGAATACTAGTCAAAAAATGATGCCATTCGCAATATTTCCCGAGAAATATGTCTTCGTTTGTAGAAAGAAAATTGTTTAGAAAGAGACATATAAAAAAGACCTTCTCCCAAAAGGTCTCTTATCCCTCTAACGATCAGTGATCTTGTTTAAGCTTTCATATAAAAATGGCACGGATTGGAAGGCATAAATCCTCTCCCTTTCGACTCCATCCTTAAATAAAAGCAAGCAGGGTACACTTTCGATGGATTGTTCTTCTGCAAATTGGGGCAAATAATTCAAGTTGGCCTTCACAAAATGAAAAGATTGCGGAAGCTTTTCCACTACGTCAATCATTTTACTTGCCACCTGACAGGTGCCACACATCGGTGTATAAAGGTAAACGGCTTCAAGCGTATGGCCTTCAATCAGATCGTTTAATGCTTCGGTATTACTTACCTCAATCAAAACTAGATCATCCTTTTTCCTAAATATTCTTTATGAACGTCTATATTGGCTCCAATCAGGACAGACGCCAGGTGATACTCGGGAGCTGCTGCCACTTCCTTGTACATACGATCAATGTACAAATGTTCAGCTTCAGGAAACTCACGTTTAAATTGCTTTCGTAATTTTTCACCTGCATCATCAGCATCTACGAGGATATAGACATCCCTTTCCAATAATGCATCAATGAGTTCGTCCATTTTCGTAATGCTAATAGTCCCGTTTGTACAAATAATTTCAATCGGTTCTTTGATGATATCTTTCACTTTTCGTTTGTCAGTTGTTCCTTCGACAATGATTACTTTTTCGTCAAGTTCCATCATGATCATCACCTTATCTTTCAGAAATAAGATTACGATAGTATATTCAAATAACAAGAGATGATGTCCACTTTCTACTTATATTTTCTCATGTTTATAAAAAAATGCGCAAGTGGTTTGCCTATCTGCTTATACAAATGGTGCCAGATTCATTGTCGAATCTGGCACCATGAGCATTTCTAACACCAGCCACCCTCATCACAATCTGTGTATCTTGCTTGATCGCCTTCCGTGGAAGTGTAGCTTTGATAAATTTTATTTTCTTTTGCTTCAAAGTTTGGCTCCATGCTTAATCCATCAAGAGGTAAAGCCATTCTGCCGATTGGCTGATTATCCAAATATAGTTCTACTTCACCATTTTTCAGTTTCCCTGTCACCCTGTTGGTTACATCTAATTTCTTAGGCTTGAGCACCATACGTATTCATCCTTTCTTTTTAGAAGGCATTTTTCGTAAACTTTGTTGTTTTAATAAAGCGTGCAGTGGTTGATTTCCGCTCCAGGTGCTCGCTTTCCGCGGGGCGTGAGTTGAGCCTCCTCGGGCTTTGCCCTGTGGGGTCTCAACTTTCCCGCTATTCCCGCAGGAGTCGAGCACCTTCCGCTCCAATCAACCTTCTAAGCATGAGGCCCCGTTCTGCTAAGCTGGGTTGCTCGTTCGAATACTAGCTGAAAGAGGAGAACTTCCCCTCACCATCTAGTTCACACTCACTGAATCACACAGCACTGGCAGTCTATATATTAAGAACAACAATTGTTGCGAAAAGAGCTTTCTTATAAAAAACGTCTACTCATATGGTGCCCAAAATAAAAAACAAAACACCTTGAGAAATTCTCAAGGTGCATGGTAGAAATTATCCTTCATTAATCATTTCGTCATACTGTTCAGCTGTCATAAGCTTGTCTACTTCTCCAGCGTCTGAAGGTTCAACAACGATCATCCAAGCTTTTTCATAAGGTGATTCGTTCACGAACTCAGGGCTATCAGACAGCTCTTCATTCACTTCTACCACCTTACCGGATACAGGTGCATATAGCTCAGAAACGGTTTTAACCGATTCAACACTACCGAACGGCTCGTCCGCTTTGATCTCATCTCCAACCTCTGGTAACTCAACGAATACGATATCGCCCAGTTCAGATTGTGCAAATGATGTGATTCCCACTCGTACATTTTCCCCTTCAACTTTGACCCACTCATGTTCTTCAGAATAACGAAGTTCTTTCGGTGTACTCATTCTCTATCCCTCCAAATGCTAGTTATACAACCTAATATTGACACACTTTTCATTAAAAAAGCAAGAAAACCTAGCATGAATAATGAAACTTTTTCATTGTCCATGATTTGGTAATCCCAGACCTCTTTTTACTTCCAGGTTTCTTCAAAGGTTTCTTCCTTGAAACCAACTGTCACCTTACTTCCATCCGTAGTGATTGGACGCTTGATCAGCATCCCGTCCGTGGAAAGTATTTCTAATAATTCCTCATCGGAAGCCGAGTTTACTTTATCTTTCAAGCCTAATTCCCGATACTTTTTACCACTTGTATTAAAGAACTTCTTAAGAGGCAATCCGCTCTTTTCATGTAGGTTTTTAAGCTCGTCTTTTGTAGGGGGGGTTTCAACGATATGTATTTCATTAAATGCTATGTTTTCATCTTCCAGCCACTTCTTTGCTTTCCGGCACGTACCACACTTCGGATATGAATAAAAAGACAACGACATCATTCCACCACCTTTCATTTATCTGGATGGGGAGTCCCCATCCAGAATACACATTGCTCGAATCTATCTCTACATTCGACAATATTCTTTATTATCCTTCTTTTGTGAAACATTACTCACATTGTTTTTCAACCGTTTCAACCAGTTCCTTTAGTAGGACAGTTGCATTATCCAATTCAAGAGAATAGAAGCGCTGGGTTCCTTTTTGCTCTAAAGAAACTAATTGTTGATCTCTCAGGATCTTTAAGTGATGAGAAACAGCAGGGCGGGATAAAGTTAGATTTTCAGTTATCTGATTAACCGTAAGAGGTTCTTGTTCGGCAAGAAGTAATATTATGTCCTGACGATAAGGATCACTTAGCGCTTGAAATAATGGAATGCAAGCACGAAATGTATCAATTGCTTTTTGACCCATAGTCTTCTCCCTTCAAACTCATTCACATTCAATTATACCCGTTCTTGCACCTTGCGAACAATATTTGTGACCATTTTCCTCGGCATAAAACGGATGGACTGGGTCAGCATTCTATTTTTGAAACCTGGGATGATAACTGTTTTGTTCTTCGTCATCATTTGGTTATATCCCTCATCTACCACTTCTTCCACACTCATCACACCAGACTGAAATAGTTTTGAAGACTTCAGGTCAGCTGCATCACTGAACCCCGTTTGGGTAGCTCCTGGGCACAAAGCGGTTACTTTCACTCCGTGCGGTGCCCATTCATTCGCCAAGGCTTCTGAGAATGAAAGGACATACGCTTTTGTTGCATAGTAAACGGCCATTAATGGACCCGGCTGGAATGCTGCTGTTGATGCTACATTCAGAATTTGTCCACTATTTCTGCCCACCATTTCTTTTCCAAAATACTTACTTAACTCTGTAAGGGCAGTGATATTCACTTGAATCATGTCCAGTTCTTTGGATAGTTCAGTTCGCTCAAACTCCCCAAACAATCCGAATCCTGCATTATTGATTAGGAAATCCACCTGGATCCCTTTTGCTTTGACTTCCTCATATAACGTTTCCGATGCTCCTGGTTTGGAAAGGTCTGATGGTATGACATATGCTTTCACACCGTACTTACTTTTAATTTCTTTTGATAGAATACGAAGCTTCTCCTCACTTCTTGCTACAAGAATCACATCATGACCTGAACCTGCAAATTTATGACTAAAGTGCAAGCCTATACCACTTGAAGCCCCTGTAATTAATACTGTTTTATTCATCTATGATTACCACCTTATCTTTAATGTTTAAACACTTAAACGTTTAAGTGTTTAAACATATAATAATTAATTGAGTTGTAGATGTCAAGTTATGAACAAAATTAAGGGACGGACCTCCATTTCAGAGGTCCGTCCCTTAAACTACTTAATTAAACTGTATATTTTTGTGCGTCTATCAGCTTTTCAGATGCCGCTCGTTTGACTGCGATCACGTTGATCGGTGTATGGCGGGTGAATTTACGGAGTGCGGATAGCATCATGCGCAGTGTGTCACCCGTTTCAGTTGCTACCAGCGTTTCTTTGGCATGTTGTTCGATTTCATTGAATGCTTCTTGACAGAAGATTTGTGTGTAAAGAAGTTTTTGCTGAGCTTTCTCTACTCCACCTTTTTGAATGGCTTTTTCTGTTCTAAGAACAACGGATTCCATCGCGTATGCGTTCGAAACGATATCGGCAATGTTCACAAGAATTTCCTGTTCTTTTTCAAGGGCTTTACCGAACTTTTGAGCCGCTAAACCAGATAGCATCAAGCCGATTTTCTTCGCGTTTTTCACAAGGTATTTTTCTTGAGCCAGTGGCTCATCTCCTACCTCTTCAGGCATAAGCATCATTAATTCCTCTTGAAGGGCCTGTGCCTTTTGAAGTAATGGAAGTTCACCTTTCATTGCTTTACGCAGGTACGTGCCAGGAACCAGTAGGCGGTTGATTTCATTCGTTCCTTCGAAAATGCGGTTGATACGGGAGTCACGGTACATTCTTTCAATTTCGTATTCCTGCATGAAACCGTATCCTCCATGAAGTTGAACACCTTCATCGACTACATAATCCAGTACTTCTGTTGCAAAGAATTTATTCAATGAACACTCAATCGCGTATTCTGCAATCGATTTTGCCACTTCCGTTCCATTCTTCACTTCTTCATCCGTAAGCTTGCTCATACGATCCTCGAACAACCCTACTGTACGGTAAACGGAGCTTTCTGCTGCGTATAATTTAGACGCCATTGTTGCCAGTTTTTCTTTTGTGAGGTTGAAAGCAGAAATTGGTGTTTTGAATTGCTGACGTTGATTCGTGTATTGTACTGTTACTTCTAATGCACGTTTACTCGCTCCGACAGCTCCTACCCCTAATTTATAACGGCCGATGTTTAAGATATTGAAAGCAATGATATGGCCTTTCCCTGCATCACCAAGAAGGTTTTCCACTGGTATCTCAGCATCTTCCAGGATTAATGTACGGGTGGATGAGCTTTTGATACCCATTTTCTTCTCTTCCGGCCCAGTTGAAACACCCGGGAACTCTTTTTCTACGATGAATGCCGAGAAATGCTCTCCATCGATTTTCGCATACACAACGAATACATCAGCAAATGCAGAGTTTGTGATCCACTGCTTCTCACCATTTAAAATGTAGTGAGTACCTTCTGCATTCAATTTAGCTGTCGTTTTAGCACCCAGTGCATCTGAACCTGAACCCGGCTCCGTTAATGCGTATGCTGCCAGTTTTTCACCAGTCGCCAATGGAGGAAGGTATTTTTGCTTTTGTTCTTCGTTTCCGAACAGAACGATTGGCAGTGACCCGATTCCAACGTGTGCACCGTGAGAGATGGAGAATCCGCCTGCACGTGACATTTTTTCAGCAATCAGTGCCGAGCTCACTTTATCCAGGCCCAATCCGCCGTACTCTTCAGGAACGTCAGCACCCAAAAGGCCAAGATCCCCCGCTTCTTTTAACAGGCGAACGGAGTGGTCAAATTCATGGTTTTCCAGATTATCGATGACAGGTACAACTTCATTCAACACATAATCCTCGGTTGTTTTGGCAATCATTTTTTGTTCATCAGAGTATTCCTCCGGTGTGAAAACTTGCTCACAGCTTACATCTTCAATTAAAAAACTTCCACCCTTGATCAGCTTTTCTGTTTGATTCGCCATTTCGAATCCCCCTAAAAATTATTATTTTGAAGGAGCAGTGGGCCTCGGCATTCGAGGTCCGTCCCTCCTATTAACCTATTAATTCAAAGACGCCGGCTGCACCCATTCCGCCTCCGATGCACATGGTGACGATACCGAATTGCTGGTTTCTGCGTTTCATTTCGTGTACGAGGGAAAGGGTCAGCTTAGCACCTGTACAGCCCAGCGGATGACCAAGAGCGATGGCTCCACCGTTTACGTTCACTTTTTCTTCATCCAGACCCAGCTGACGAATGACTTGGATGGACTGAGAAGCGAATGCTTCGTTCAGTTCAAATAGTCCGATATCCGACAGCTCCAATCCCGCCATCTTCAAAGCCCGTGGAATCGCCTCGACTGGACCGATTCCCATGATTTCCGGCGGAACTCCGGCTACTGCAAAGCTTCTGAACTTCGCCATTGGTTGCAGTCCTAATGAACCAGCCTTTTCTCTATCCATCACCATGACAGCAGCTGCTCCGTCACTCGTCTGGGATGAGTTCCCTGCCGTTACAGAGCCCTTCACATTGAAAGCCGGGCGTAACTTAGCCAGAACTTCCGAGCTTGTTTCAGCACGTACCCCTTCGTCTTTTGAAAATTGGAATGATTTCTCCACCAGTTTATTTTCATTGCTTACTGAACGATGAAGCACATCAACCGGTACGATTTCATCGTCGAATTTCCCTTCAGCAATAGCTTTTGCCGCTTTTTGGTGACTTCTTACCGCAAATGCATCCTGATCTTCACGGGATACTCCGAACTTTCTTGCCACCTGCTCAGCTGTATGCCCCATACTCATATAGTATTGAGGCGCATTTTCAGCAAGCTTGGCATTCGGGCGGACTACGTGACCCATCATCGGAACAAGACTCATGGATTCAGCTCCACCTGCAATCGCTGTATCAGAGTGCCCAAGCATGATTTTTTCTGCAGCATAAGCAATGGATTGCAACCCGGATGAACAATATCGGTTAATCGTGATTGCCGGTACTGAATCAGGCAGGCCCGCAAGACCACCGATATTTCTAGCCATGTTTAACCCTTGTTCTGCTTCAGGCATCGCGCATCCGATGATCAGATCATCGATGTTGCCTTCATAGTTTCCTGCACGTTTGAGGGTTTCTTTAACTACAAGTGCCCCAAGATCATCTGGCCGCACCTGTGCTAATGATCCTTTTCTTGACTTTCCGACTGGTGTTCTTGCACCAGCAACAATGACTGCTTCGCGCATGAAATTCCCCCGCTTTCTAATATGATATAAACGCTGATTAATTGCGTAATGGTTTTCCCTTTACAAGCATGTGCTGCATTCTTTGCTGTGATTTAGGCTGAGCAACAAGACTCAGGAATGCTTCTCTTTCAAGATCCAACAAGTACTGTTCGTCTACTTCTGTTCCATATGGTACTTTTCCGCCTGCGATCACGTAAGCAAGCTTTTTCGCGATCATCAGATCATGTTCTGAAATGAAGCCTGATTGGAGCATGGATTGAGCTCCAAGAAGAAGGGTTGCATATCCTGTTTCACCTACAACGGGTACCTTCTTGCGGATCGGAGCTGAGTATCCACCTTCGTATAGGCTCAGTGCAGCCTGTTTTGCATCGTATAACAGATGATCATTGTTTACACTTACTCCATCCGCATTATTTAAGAAGTTGTTGTCTCTTGCTTCATCACCAGATGTGGAAACCTTCGCCATTGCAATTGATTCGAATACTTTATTGGCTACTTTTTGAAGATCGAATTCCACTCCATTTGGAAGGTTCGCCAAGTGCTTCATATAAAGTTCTTTGTTTCCGCCGCCTCCAGGGATTAATCCAACACCGACTTCGACTAAGCCCATGTACGTTTCCATGGAAGCCTGGATGTGAGCAGCCGGTAAGCAAACTTCGCTCCCGCCGCCTAATGTCATGCCGAATGGTGCGGCTACCACTGGCTTGGATGAATATTTGATCTTCATCATCGCTTGCTGGAAGTTCCTGACGACCATATCGATTTCAAATACGTTGTCATCCTGTGCTTCCATCAGGATCATGGCAAGATTTGCTCCTACACAGAAGTTCTTGCCCTGGTTTCCGATGACGAGTCCTTTATAATTCTTCTCTACTTCATCCACTGCAAAATTGATCATTTGCGTTATGTCCATTCCGATCGCGTTATTTGGAGAATGGAACTCAAGAAGCGCGATTCCATCTCCGATATCTATTAAGCTTGCTCCGGAATTCTTTTTGATCAGCTTTCCTTGCTTCTTAAGAGCCTTTAAGTCGAGTGCCTTCGGGTTTCGCTCTACAAGTTGGTAGTCTCCATTGTGATAGAAGTAACGCTCTCCATCTTCTTCTTTATAGAAAGTGGAGTGACCTTCAGCGAGCATCGTTTCTACCCACTCAGGTACCTTTAGGCCTTCTTCCTTCATGCGGGTCACAGATTTTTCAACACCGATTGCATCCCATGTTTCAAATGGGCCCATTTCCCATCCGAAGCCCCATTTCATGGCCTGGTCGATGCCTACGATATCATCAGCGATTTCACCATGCAGCCGGGCTGAATAATTTAACACCGGAGACACGATATTCCATAGGAGCATGCCTGCTTGATCTTTCGCATAGACAAGTGATTTTATTTTATTCTTTAATCCTTTTTCATTCTTCGCCATTTCAAGAGAAGCGGTTTTCAGCTTTTGACGCGGCTGATAATCCATCGTTTCAGGATTAAGCTCCAGGATCTCTTTTCCTTGTTTCAGGAAAAATCCCTGTCCGCTCTTGCTCCCAAGCCAGCCATTTTCAAGCATCTTCTGCATGAAGGCCGGTACTTCAAACACCTTCTGCTCTTCCCCTTCCACTTGGTCGTACACATTCTTCGCAACATGAGCGAATGTATCAAGTCCGACCACATCAAGTGTACGGAAAGTGGCACTTTTCGGTCTTCCGATCGTCGGTCCCGTGATGGAATCAACTTCTCCTACAGAGTAGCCGCCTTTCAGCATTTCTTGAACAGTGATGAGCAATCCATAGGTTCCGATGCGATTTGCAATGAAGTTTGGTGTATCTTTCGCCATCACGACACCCTTACCGAGCACATCTTCTCCAAATGTCTTCATGAAGCTGACTACTTCCGGATCCGTGTTCTTCGTCGGAATCACTTCAAGAAGCTTTAAATAACGAGGCGGATTGAAGAAATGCGTGCCTAAGAAATTCTTTTGGAAATCATCGCTTCGCCCTTCTGACATAGCCTCGATTGAAATCCCGGATGTATTTGAACTTATGATGCTTCCCGGTTTACGGTATCGTTCCACTTGTTCGAACACTTTTTTCTTGATATCTAAATTCTCAACGACTACCTCAATGACCCAGTCACAATCCCCGATATTTTGAAGGTCATCCTCGAAGTTGCCTGCTGTAATGAGTGAAGCGTTTTGCTTTGAAGTCAATGGCGCCGGTTTTTGTTTAAAGAGCTTTTTTAAAGCGTTTTCACTAAATTGATTGCGAAACGCCTTGCTCTCTTCTGTCAGTCCCTTTGCTTTATGTTCGTCGGTTAATTCTCTTGGTACGATATCTAATAACATTGTCGGGATGCCGATATTTGCAAGGTGAGCGGCAATTCCTGAACCCATGACTCCTGATCCTAACACTGCGGCTTTCTGAATTCTACGAACCAATGGTATTTCCCCCTTTTACACACTTTGAATGAATACTCATTCATTTTTTACTCAAAAAAAAGACTCGAATGAGTTCCTGTTACATCTAATATATCTGATTTTCTAAAATATCGCAATATTTAAAAGAGTAAAAATGATAAATTTTACAAAAACTTTGATGTTTTTACTTTGTCATCTTCTTCCTCCATAATGTAGACTTGATAACACTATAATGCCTTTTTCAGGATATGGAGGTTCGAATGAAAAACCATACAACATCTATAACGATACTTGAAACCAGTGATATTCATGGACATATATTCCCTTACTTATATGGAACGAAGGAGAAGGCAACTGTTGGTTTAGGTAAACTGGCAACCTTTATTAAAAGTGTACGAAAACAAACCGGGAATGTTCTGGTCATTGATAATGGAGATCTCTATCAAGGCACTCCCCTTACTTATTATTATATGAAACAAGCTCGTCATTTGCCAAACCCTTTTGTTTCAATTTTACATGAAATGAATTATGATGCAGCCGTGATTGGCAACCATGAATTCAACTATGGGATGGAACCCTTACGTAAAGCGCAACAAGATGCAGAGTTTCCTTTTTTATCAGCAAATATCCTTGATAATAGGACGAAGAAACCTTACTTTGGGCTCCCTTACTTCATCAAAGTACTACCTAACGGGGTAAAAGCAGCTGTGCTTGGCGTGACGACACATTATATTCCAAACTGGGAAAAGCCCTCTCACATAGCAGATCTGGAATTTAAAGATGCCTTTACCTCAACCCAAAATTGGATTTCCTACATACACAAAGTAGAAAAACCTGATGTGATGATTGTGTCGTATCATGGAGGATTCGAAAGAGATATTCAAACGGGTTCACCGACTGAGCGACAAACTGGTGAAAACCAAGGCTATAAAATTTGTCAGGAAGTAAAAGGAATCGATGTACTGCTCACTGGTCATCAACACAGAAAACTTGCCGGCACCATCAATGGGATTTCAATCGTACAGCCGGGAATGTATGGTGGGACTATCGGACAAGTAACCATTAAGTTACAACGAAACAAGCAAAGATGGACCGTGTTAAACAAGGAGACTCAGATCATTTCCATGGAGGGAATCGAGGCCGATAAAAATGTCCTTTCCTTAGCCTGGGATATTGAAAGCAAAACACAATCCTGGCTTGACCAACCCATTGGTACGATTGAAGGAAATATGCTGATAGAAGATACATTCGAGGCTCGTATCAGGGAACATCCATTCATTGAGTTCATTCACCGCGTTCAAAAGGAGGCAGCTGGTGTTTCCATTTCAGCAACCGCACTATTCAGTGAATCACAACGGGGGCTGCCGAATATGGTCACAATGAGGGATATCGTGTCTAATTATATCTATCCAAATACGTTAACCGTTCTTGAAATTACAGGGAGAGACATACGTCTTGCCCTTGAGCGTTCGGCATCTTATTTCGCTGTGAACCAAGCAGGGTTGCTTAGTGTGAATCCTAATTTCACCACTCCTAAACCTCAGCATTATAACTATGATATGTGGGAAGGGATTGACTACGTGTTGAATATCAGCCATCCAATAGGAAAGCGGGTTACTTCCCTGCTTTTCAACGGGGAGCCCCTACAAGAAAATAAACATTACCAAGTCGTCATGAACAATTACCGGGCAGGTGGCGGCGGGGAATACACCATGTTCAAGAACAAACCGATTATCAAAGAAATACAAATCGACATGACCGAGCTGATTGCTGACCACTTCCTCAAATATAAAACGATAAAAGCTGCCTGTAATCACAATTGGAAGGTTATTGTCGATTAAGAGGGACGGACCTCCGTGCAGGTCCGTCCCTCTTCTGCATATAGAACATCATAAAATTTAAAAGATCCGGGAATCTTAGTAATGGAGGTGTTCGACATGGCTAAGCATAAGAAAAATCCTTCCAAGGCTGGAGTGAGTGCAGCAAGTGTGAAGGGGGACGCTGGTCCTACCGTTGATTTGGACGGCGGCGGAAAAAGAAACAGTCAAAACAACCAATTTAAGAAGCAACCATAGTTTGTTTTAGGAAATTGCGCCTGATTTTGCTGATCAGGCGCTTTTTTTCGTGGGATGATGGGATCGGGGTGGGTGATTGGCGATTCGTTGGGGATTTAAAAGGCTTTGGGAAATTTATCGACCGTTATTTCGATATATCAACCGTTATCCGGATTTATCGACCGTTCGACAAATTCCGCTAAACACAAACACTATTCCCCTCCCTTCCTAACCACACACTAATCCCCAAACTTTTCCCTTCCCCATACAAAAATTAACTTTGCCTTGTCCCCACTTTTACAGTAAACTAAGAATATAAATTTTAAGTTGTCAGACCTCCTACTTTATCTATCACAACCTAAGGTAGCTCGTCTGTTTTTTAAAGTACAGTAATGAGAACGTTTACAGTAAAGGAGACTATGTGAATGAAACGCAGACTTTTGTTTTTTACGATTGGACTTTTTATTTTGACAATGGGTGTTGCCCTGATTATTAAATCTGGTTTAGGTGCCTCTGCCTGGGATGCCCTGGCCGTTGGGGAATCGAATATGTTTGGGATTACGGTTGGAACCGCTGTTTTCATAAATGGGATTGTACTGATCGGCCTTAATGCTCTTATTATGAAGAAGAAGCCTGATGTATTGGCTGCGGGGTCCATTCTTGTGATTGGCCTTTTGATTGATTTTTGGTTACTGGTCGTCTTTAATGATTACGCTCCCGAGATGCTGATGAATCAGGTGTTCACCCTTGCTTCAGGTATTTTGACAATGGGACTTGGAATTGCGATTTACTTACAGGCTAAATTCCCTGCTAGCCCTATGGATACACTTATGGTGGCCATCCATACGCGTTTCGGATTAAATCTTCGTAATTCGCGAATCATCAGTGAAGGATTTGCCCTGTCACTGGCATTCCTGTTTAAGGGAGATATCGGAATCGGTACGATCATTGTTACGCTCCTATTAGGATTCGTGGTTCAATATAGCTTCCCGGTTTTCGAACAGCTCTTTGAAAGAAAATCATTGGGTAAAGCAGCCGTCTCTGCTGACTAATCAATAATAAAAAAGCAATCTTCCAAGTGGGAGATTGCTTTTTTATTATTGATATATTTTGGCTCATCCTGAATGAGGGGTGGTTCGTGCCCGGCTCCAATTGTTCTGTTTACGTGGAACTTAATCCCCCTTTAGAATTCAAGAGCTCATTGATACGCTTTCTCTGGCTCTTATTTGCAAGCACATAAAGTGTATCATTTGCTTTGATGACAGTGTCACCCATTGGAGTGATCAGTTCATTGTTGCGGATAACCGCTGAAATCAATGTTTTCTCAGGCAGATTGATGTCCTTGATCGCCTTGTTTGTAATATAGGCATCGTCGTTGATGAGAACTTCGAGCATTTCATTGTTTGTTTTACCGATTGAAACGAGTTCTATGCTGTGAGCGATTGGCGGTTTTTCTTCCCCAGCAAGATTCAGATAGTTGGCTAAAGGTGAGATGGTCGTTCCTTGTATCAGAGCGGATAGAAGAACAACGAAAAACACGACGTTGAAGATGACTTCATTGTTTTCGATATTGGCAACCATTGGATACGTTGCCAATACGATTGGTACCGCGCCCTTCAAACCTGCCCATGAGATGAAGAACTTTTCTTTAATGGAGAAACTCTTTGCCAGGGCAAGACTTAGATACACTCCCAGTGGTCTCGCTACTACAATCAATAGAATCGATAGGACGATCCCTTGCCACGCAATGCTTGGCAAATGCTGAGGGAAAACCAATAATCCGAGCAGGATAAACATGACGATTTGCATCATCCACGCAAACCCTTCATTAAAACGGACAATGGAATGTCGATAGGTCAATTCCTGATTCCCTACTACGATCGCCATGATATAGACAGCTAATAGACCACTCGCTTCAAGAATGCTGGTAAATGCGTAAGTGAAGATAGCCAGTGAAATGGACAGAACAGGATACAAACCGGATGAATCAAGATTGATCCGATTAATGATCCACACAGATGCCCATCCAAGCGCCAGCCCAAGTACCAGGCCCATACCCATTTGCCAAAAAAAGCTTAAAATCAAGGTAGCAGGATTTAATCCGGGAAATTGGATCAATTGCAAAAAAGCTACCGTCAAAAAGATTGCCATCGGATCGTTACTGCCTGATTCAGCTTCCAGTGTAGAAGAAATTTTCGGTTTGATGTTTTTGTTGCCTAAAACGGAGAAAACCGCTGCAGCGTCCGTCGAACCAACGATTGCCCCAAATAACATCCCTTCCAGCCAGCTTACATCGAGGATGAACTTTGCTGCCACCCCAATCGAAAGTGTGGTCACAATGACTCCAATGGTTGCCAGTGATAATGAAGGTTTATAGACACTTTTCACATTGCTCCATTTTGTCTGAAGTCCACCTTCAAACAAAATGATGATTAAAGCAAGTGTTCCGATGAATTGTGTCATTGGAGCATTATCGAAGAAGAAATATGTATTTAGTACCATACCTACGATGATAAATAATATAAGTGAGGGGACGCCTAATCTGGTGGAGAACTTGGCGGTTATGACACCGACTAAAAGCAAGAGGCCAAGCAGTAAAGTCAAATTATCAATGGTGATTTCCATTTTTTATCGCCTCTTATTCATGAAGATTATTCACTTTTATTATATTATATTGTGAATACCGTAACAATTAAAAAGCCTCTTCTCTCTTCTATTCAGCAATAATATTCCCATTAGTCGTTTAGGGATACCTTCTCTTCTTAACTAGGGATGGCTGGCTTCGCCTATAAACAAAAATAAGACTCCATGAACATCCACAGAGTCTTATCACTAATTGCAATTATTTCTTCATGACACCTTTTAAAACAAAGGCGACGTTGGCTGGTCTTTCAGCCAGTCTTCTCATAAAGTATCCATACCAGTCAGTACCGTACGGAACGTATACGCGCATTTTGTAGCCTTCTTTGACCAGTTCATGCTGCCGTTCCACACGGATACCAAACAGCATTTGAAACTCGAATTGATCACGTGGGATATTGTACTCTTCCACGAGTCTTTTCGTATATTCGATCATCTCATCATCGTGTGTGGCAATGGCTGTATAATTGCCGTTTAATAGATGAGTTTTAATAATTTTTTTGAAATTATCGTCTACATCCTTCTTTTCGGGAAACGCAACTTCAGGTGACTCTTTATAGGCCCCTTTTACTAGACGCAGATTGGGGGAATACGCATTCAGATCATCCATATCCTTTTCTGTTCTATATAAATAGGCTTGTATAACCGTGCCGATGTTATCATACTCAGACTTTAACCGCTTGAAGATATCAATGGTCTTCCCACAACGGGAGTAGTCCTCCATATCAATGGTCACGAATACATTATGCTTGGTTGCTTCATCAAGAATCAATCGCATATTCTTCATGACAACCTCTTCGGAAATATCCAGCCCCATTGATGTCATCTTTAGGGACAGCTGAGATTTCAGGTTTTCTCTCCCGATTGCACGAACAGCCTCTACACATTCTAGTGCCATTTCGTTTGCTTCACGCTCATTGTCCACAAACTCTCCTAAATAGTCGATCGTTACAACAAGATTCTGACTATTCAGTTCGCGAATAACCTCAACTGCCTGCAGAATCGAAGACCCTGCAACGAATCGGCCGGCTCCAAAACGCAGGCCATATTTCTTAGCGAGCTTTGTCATCGGCTTATTTTTTGAAAGGAATAAAAAGAAATTACGCATTGCTTGCTCCATGTTGCTTACCCCCTGAAAAAACATATACATCATACTATGAAACCGTTTTCTTTATTGCTAAAAAAGAAAGTGTTCGTACTATAATATATCTACCAACATTTTATCACCTTTTAAGCGTTTTGAATATACTTTCAATACGTTCTTAGTAGAATATTATCGAAATTTGTATACACGTGAATAATCATGTTGAGCATTAGGAAAAATAACCTTTGCCTTATGATTATAAAACTTTCTTAAGGGGTCGTATACAGGGTAATATTACCTATTGATCATATTAAGAAAGTCAATTGAAGGAATGAAAAGGAGGAAAAGAATATGCAACAACAACCTCAACAAGGAAGCCAGCAACAAGCCTATACGGAGCCGCCACAGATGCTTACCACAAAGGATTCATTATATTTAAATGACATGCTTGCTTGGAATTTAAATGCTATGAAAAAGTGTCATTTCGCCGCAGCTCATTGTCAGGATGCTGAGATTAAAGCTGAGCTGGATAAGTGCGGGCAGATGCATCAGCGTCACTATCAACAACTACTAGCACATTTGAACACGACTAACCAAAACCAAAACATGATGTAGAAAGGAGTTCTCTTATATGAATCAACAAAATCAGCAAAAAATCCAAAATCCCCAGACTCAAGTACCGGCTACACCACAGATGAATGATCGTGACTTCATCACCGATGTCCTGTCTCACGAGAAATATATGACGGCTTCTTATTGTACAGCTCTGAACGAAGCGAGTCATCAAGCACTATATCAAGACCTACTTACAATTTTTAATGAAACACAAAATGCTCAACGCGAGCTTTACAATGAAATGTTCCGCAAAGGCTGGTACAAGCTCGAGGCTGCCGACAGTCAAAAGATTCAACAATCGTATCAACAGCACCAGCAGTATTCTTCTCAATTTCCCTATGGGTATGGCGGTCAGGTTCAATAATGCAGAAGGCAGACGCTGGTCTGCCTTTTTTGTTGGGAAGTGCGTTTGGGGTGAGGCTGGTATAGCTACGAGTTAGTAGCTTATCGGGATGAGACGGGGCATTTTTGGCAAATTGAAAATAAAAGTAAAGTTTTGAAAATAAAAGTTTGAAAGTCGATAATAAGCGAGCAAATGTCAATAATAGATCCCACAAACTCGTTTAAAACCTCCCTCTGCCTCCCTGTCCCGATCAAAATACAATAAAAAAGCACCCTCTTATACAAGGAAGGGTACTTCCACATTAAAATTTTTACTCTTCATTCTTTTTCCTATTCATTTCAGCGCGATGAGCTTCATTCATCACTTTTATCTCTCCAACAATCCGTTTCATCTCATCTTTCCCCTCAGGATATAAAGAATTCCAATGCTTCACGAGAGCAGGCATGTTTTTCGCGATGAATGAATAAAGAGCGTACTGGGTGACCATTTCTTTCTTGTCCGAATCGGTCTCACCTACTAATAGCTCAGTGTACTTTTCAATCAATGCATCAAATTGTTCAGGAAATTCTTTCATTATCTTAAACCTCCTTGTGAATATTGAGCTATGTCCTTTTCACTCGACAGGTTTGCGGACATGTTTTACAGCGATACTGTTCTCCATTTTCCAGTCTATAGGAGAAGCAGCACGTTTTGCGAACACGAACGTTTTCCGTTACACCTTCTACATTTACTTTACTACTATAGTAACGGGCTAGTGGATTTCTGTGATAGCGACCGAACCATTGGCTGTGTTCATCCAAAAGCAACTGACGGAATTGTTCATCCCTCTGCTTTCTCATTCCTTCACTTAAAAGGAAGGCATCATTCTCGTATATCCAGAAAACATATACGGCGATGTTTTCCCACAGTATGAGATTAGATAGCTTCGTCGTTTTCTTTAACACCTGAATCACTTTATCAAGATGCTCCCGAAAAACCGACTGAATAAATGCCTCTTTTTCCTTATGAGAAGTAAATTCAGTAACGGATGCGTCTTTTATATAAAACTGGGGCATCCATAAACCATTCTTGTCTCCATCTATGAGAATAAGATTTTCCGGTTTAAGGTTTAATTTCTTATTCCAATATGTCATCGCCATCAAGCCCATTGCCGCTACGAAAGCATATCGTTTCATGAATAAGGAAGCCGCTACTTTGAGATCCTCTGTTCCAATTAATGCAACCCTTTCAGAAAGGTAAGCCTTCATCCCTTCCTCATCTAAAAATGAGCTTGCTTCTTTCCCTTTAAAAGCAGGTGACCACTCTTTATGAAAACGATATTTCTTAAGGGTCTCCCACTGTTCTTGGGTGAGAGCATTCATCCCGTCTCACCCACGGCATTCAGAATGCAACGGCCTTTACCAAATGGGATGCATAGCGGGGTTCCAAACAAAGGATCTCGGGATACCTGACAATCCATATCAAACACATTCTTCACCAGCTCACAACTAATCACATCTTCAGGCTTCCCTTGGGCATAAATTTGCTTATCACGGATGGCAACAATATTATGAGCATAGCGACAGGCTAAATTCAGATCGTGCAGTACCATGACAATTGTTCGCTGTTCTTTCTCGTTGAGTTCGAATAGTAAATCAAGAATTTCAATTTGATGGGTCATATCGAGATAGGTAGTCGGTTCATCCAACAAAATGATGTCTGTGTCTTGCGCTAATGTCAGGGCGATCCAGGCACGCTGTCTCTGTCCCCCTGAAAGTTCATCCACTTTCCGGTGCTGCAGCTCTTCCATCTTCGTTGCCTTCAGTGCATCCTGGACAATTTCTTCATCCTTATGGGACCACTGCTTCAGCCAGGTTTGGTGAGGATAACGACCTTGCTTTACCAGCTGCAGGACGGTCAACCCCTCAGGAGCCGTTGGCGATTGAGGGAGAATGGCCATTTTACGAGCGACTTCTTTCGTTGATAAACGAGAGATTGCTTCCCCATCTAACAGAACCGATCCTTGTTTCGGCTTAAGCAATCTGGCAATGGAACGAAGAAGAGTGGATTTCCCGCAGCCATTTCCACCGATAAAGACCGAAATCTCCCCTTTTGGAATGTCAATATTCAATTCATCAATAATCGTTCGTTCCCCGTAAGATAGAGTCAAATCCTTCGTTTGTAAAATGTCACTCATTAATGGCCAACTCCTTTAAGAATTTCTTGTTTTAAATAAAAGATAGATAAAATATGGTGCTCCGATTGCTGCTGTAAATACTCCGGCTGGAACTTCCAGCGGCAGGAATAGAGTTCTGCCTATCAGATCTGCTACCATCACGAGGATTCCACCGATAAAGGCAGCAGTCGGAAGTAACGCACCGAAAGAAGATCCAACCATTCTTCTTGCCATATGAGGAGCCATCAAGCCTACAAAGCCAATTCCTCCTGCAAAGGCAACCGCCCCCCCTACTAAAGCCGTTGACATCAATAGAAGCAAAAAGCGTTGTCGCTGAACGTTCCCTCCAACACTTGTAGCAATTTCTTCCCCAAGTTCCTGGATATTCAATTGACGGGTTATAAAGAAGCTTAACAGGATAAAGACCAGGCTCCACGGAAGCAGAATCCATACGTCCTGCCAATCCGACCCGTTCACGGTACCTGTAATCCAAATGTTTGCCTGGCTTGCTCTATAAATAGGGCCAAGTATCATAAGAAGTGTTGTCAATGCTTGTGTCAGAGCTGATATCCCGATTCCGATCAACACGAGCCTGACAGGAGATACACCTTTTCTCCATGCCAAGAAATAAACTAAAAAGGCAATGACTGCCGCCCCTATAAAAGCAGCAACAGGAAGCCATTTAATACTGACCATCAATGTATTATCATCATTGCTGAAAACGGTCAGAAAAGCGACGACAGCTGCTCCTGCCCCTCCAGTTATCCCGATAATGTCGGGAGATGCCAAAGGGTTTCGGATCATCCCCTGTAAAATCCCCCCTGCCACGGCCAATGCCATCCCGGCCAGCAGGGCAATGATAATCCTTGGAAGTCGAAAAGACGTAACAACAAGCTGTTCTAAACTTGTTCCGCCTCCAAAGAAGACGCTAACGACCTTCCAAGGTGCTATTTTCAAATCGCCTATTCCAGTACTCATTATCAGGACGAGTAAAGTGATGACCCCTAATATCATGATTTTTTTCATGGCTGATAAATCAACGAGCATAGAAACCCGGTCCTGAAGCCAACGTTTTCCTATAAATCTATTCATCGGTTAAAACCCCTTCCTTGCAACGTACACGAAGAATGGTGCACCAATAATGGCTGTCATAACACCAACCGGCACCTCCTGGGGCATGATGATGTAACGGGCTCCAATGTCAGCGGCTAATAGTAAAATCGCTCCGAGTAATCCTGAGTAAGGGATTAACCAGCGATGATCTACACCAATGATTTTCCTGGCAAGATGAGGGATGACAATTCCGATAAAGCCTATTGGACCGGCAACGGCAACAGAACCTCCAGCCAGCAGTACGACAACAAGTAATGCGATAAATTTAATCAAGGCTGTTTTAAGGCCCAACCCTTTGGCAACATCTTCTCCCATGGCAAGTATATTCATTTTACCTGCTAACATGAGCGCAAGGATCCAGCCTGCCACAATATAAGGAAATACTCCGGATAAAATATCAAGGCTTCTCCCTTGAACAGAGCCTGCAAGCCAGAATAATACCTGCTCTAAGGCTGCTTCATTCAGTACAAGCAAACCTTGTGTGAATGACGAAAACATCGCAGTGATGGCTGCTCCTGCTAACGTCAGCTTCATGGGAGTCAAGCCTTTATTCCCGACTGAGCTGATGACATACACTCCGACAGCGGCTAAACCAGCCCCTAAAAACGCCAGCCACGTAAAGGATTGAAGATTGGTTACCCCAAATAACGTAACCGCCACTACCACCATAAAGGCACCACCGGCATTGATCCCGAAAATACCGGGAGATGCTAACGGATTCTTCGTCAAGGTCTGCATCAGGACTCCTGAAATTGCGAGGGATGCCCCTACTGTCGCAGCGATAAGTGCCCGCGGTAAGCGGATTGTCTGGAGCACAATATGCTCAGTCGATCCATCCGGGTTGATAAACGCTTCAAACGCTACTCTCCATGACGTATCCGTATACCCGAAGACAATGCTGACTCCTATACACAATACGAGAAATAGAATGGTTCCTATAAACAGAATAAATTGTTTTTGAATTTTCATTATGTGTTAACCTCTCTATCCCTTATTGAAATTCAATAAGGAAAGGAAAATCTATTAATGCTCACGTTCTTTTCTTCTTTTACTATTTTAAAGAAGAATGAAACAACCGTCAATGACTTTGAAAATCATTATCATTTAGATGTTGACAATGAAAACCTTCTCAACTAATATAAAAAGTATAAATGATAATCATTATCAACCACAAATTATTTTTCAGGAGGATTTATACATATGAAATTAAGAAGTTTTATGTCTTTATTACTCATCGCTTCCCTTCTACTTTTAGCAGCTTGCGGGAATAAGGAAGAGGAAAAAGAAGAATCTGCAAGTAACGATGATAAGAAAGAAGAAACCTATACAGTAGAACACGCAATGGGTACGACTGAAATCGAAGGAACTCCTAAGAAAGTTGTCATCCTTACAAATGAAGGAACAGAGGCTCTTCTCTCTATGGGCGTGACACCTGTTGGTGCAGTACAATCCTGGACAGGCGATCCTTGGTACGATCATATTGCCGACGATATGAAAAATGTTGAAGTCGTCGGAACTGAAAGCGAATTAAATATGGAAGCCATTGCAAAACTTCAACCGGACCTGATTATCGGGAACAAAATGCGTCAAGAGGAACAATACAATCAGTTGAAGGACATCGCTCCAACGGTCATGGCGGAAACACTTCGCGGTAACTGGAAAGAAAACTTTGAATTATACGCTAAAGCAGTAAACAAAGAAGAAAAAGGTCAAGAAGTCTTAGCCGAGTATGACCAACGAATTGAAGATCTTAAAGGAAAACTTGGAGATAAACTTAACCAGGAAGTATCTATGGTACGCTTTTTAGCAGGTGACGTACGTATCTACCATAAAGATTCATTCTCAGGTGTGATCCTGGATCAATTAGGATTTGCCCGTCCTGAAGGTCAGGATGTTGATGACTTTGCTGAAAAAGGTGTGACGAAAGAGCGAATCCCTGCGATGGATGGAGATGTGTTATTCTACTTCACATATGAAACGGGTGATGGGGAAGCGAACAAGCTTGCTGAAGAGTGGCTGAACGATCCTCTATTCCAAAACCTTGAAGTAGCAAAACAAGATAAAGTGTATGAAGTAAGCGATGCTATTTGGAACACTGCAGGTGGCGTTATGGCAGCGAATGCCATGCTTGATGATATCGAGAAGTTTTTCCTGGAGCAGGAATAACCAAATGAGACTGGAAAAGAGACATTCCTTTTCCAGTCTTTTTTTGACCTTTTTTAATGGTTCTTTCGCAGAGATTGTTGTTATAAAAACAGAAGCTGCCAAAGCTCTGTCAACCAGTATGCGCTGGATGGTGAGGAGAAGTGGAACTGCTCCCGTTAAAATGTGTAGGTATGTATATTTATCTTCATTAAGAAACTCATGCATAGTGTTGATTCTCGCTGCAGGTGCTCGACTCCTGCGGGAATAGCGGGAAAGTTGAGACCCCACAGGGCAAAGCCCGAGGAGGCTCAACTCACGCCCCGCGGAAAGCGAGCACCTGCAGCGGAAATCAACCAGCACTTTCCTTTTAAAAGCAACGAAGTCTACGAAAACGCCTTTCATATCCAGCAGACCTTAACTTTTTTTCCCACTTCCCCCATCCTTTTTCATAATTCTCCTATTTTCGGAAACACTACAGGATAGACCATACATCGAACATGAGGGATTAGTATGTTTCCATTCTTTAAGAACAAGAAAAACGCCGATAACACGAAGAAAAAACAGACCTACGAAAACTTTAAGCAAGAAGCTGAGAAATCGGCTGACTATAAACAAGCCTTTTATCAAAACCCTTATACAGGGACCAAATTCAGTTTGCATTTCATTACCACTCTGATTGATGGAAAGATTCTGCAGGAGGATGTTCTCCCCTCCCTGCTTTCAAAAGATTTTCACTCCTTTGATGACCTAAAAACCTTGGTTCCTGTATTGGATATTCAAATTTCAAAAGATGAAGCGGATATCGAACAGAAGCTTTTTAATGGGTACACATTATTAACGATGGATGCCTCCAACCGGAAATTTGCCTTCATTGCAACGAAAAATGAAATGGGTAGAAAAGTTTCTCAACCAGAAGTGGAATTCAGTGTGGTTGGTCCGAAAGAAGCCTTTGTTGAATCTCTCAGTGACAACCTTAACCTGCTCCGCAAACGTCTCCCAATTAAAGAGCTGTTAGTGGAAGAATTCAACATTGGAAAACTGACACACACGAGAGTCGCTTTAGTCTATCTTGATGGATTAGTAGATGAAGCGAATGTGAATACGTTGCGTCAACGTTTGCGATCCGTGGATTTTGATCAAATCATGGATAGTTCATTTATTGAACAGCTCATTGCCGATAATAGCAATTCCCCTTTCCCCCAGTTATTGGATTCAGAACGACCAGATCGAGTCGCTTCTGTACTGGTGGAAGGGAAGGTGGCCGTGATGGTGGATGGATCGCCTCACGCATTGATTGGACCCACGACCCTTGTTGAGTTCTTTAATGCCTATGAGGATTACTTCCTGAATTTCTCGATTGCTTCATTCCTCCGTCTAGTGCGTGTTTTCGCAGTAGCATTCTCGATATTGATTACACCCGTATATGTTGCTGCGTTGACGTATCATTATGAACTTATCCCAAAGGATTTAATGGCCACTCTTGTCACATCCAGACAAGAAATTCCTTTGCCTCCTATATTAGAGGCGTTATTTCTCGAATTAACGATTGAATTATTGCGCGAGGCAGGAGCGCGCCTTCCAACCAAAGTTGGTCAAACCATCGGTATCGTTGGGGGGATCGTGATCGGGACTGCATCCGTTGAGGCAGGGATCACGAGTAACGTCCTGCTCATTTTAGTTGCCCTTGCTGCGCTTGCTTCCTTTACGACTCCCGTGTACCGCATGGGCAATACGATCCGCTTGCTCCGATTCCCCTTCTTGTTGTTCGCACAACTTTGGGGATTATTAGGAATCGTTTTCTGCTTCTGCTTGCTTATGGGACATCTCTTACAATTAACCTCCCTGGGCAGACCGTTCCTGGAGCCACTCTATCCACCGAGAATGAAGGATCTGAAAGACGCTCTGATCCGGTTCCCTTTTAGTAAACAAGCAGGTCGTCCAGAATATTTAAGAACAAAAAAACCATACAGGTTCCGTCCATCGGAAGGAAAGAAAAAGCTAGATATAGATGAATAAAGGTCGGAGGTGATCAGATGCAAACCATTCCAGATAGAAGAAAAATATCCCCTTTCCTTGTTTTCTTTCTCATTCATTCCATTCAAGTCGGGGCAGGGGTTCTTGGGTTCCAACGAATCATTTCCATGAATGCGGGGTATGATGGATGGATTTCTGTTATCCTGGCAGGTATCCTTACTCATGTTCTCATGTTCCTTATGTACCTTATTTTAGGTAAATCTGGAGGGGACCTTGTATCTGCTCATACTTTGGTTTTCGGGAAGTGGATTGGTAATATATTTAATTTATTATTCGCTCTCTATTTTAGCCTGCTGGTCATAACGATTATGAGGACGTATATCGAGGTGTTGCAAGTATGGATGTATCCCCGATTAAGTACGTTTATGTTTGCGTTGTTCTTCTTGATTCTTGTCTACTATATTGTGAATGGGGGAGTCCGTACCATTGCAGGTACAGCATTTTTTGGAACTGTGCTGCCCAGTTATCTGATTTTAACCTTTGCGTTTACGTTTAAATACGCAGATTTCCGAAATATTTTACCAGTATTTGATCACACCATCAAAGATATATTGATTTCCACAAAAAATATGTCACTTACCTATCTGGGATACGAATCCATACTGATGCTCTATCCCTATATTAAAGATGCGAAAAAGTCTCAAAAATATGCTCATTGGGGGTTAATTACAACAACGATAATATACACCCTGATTGCCATTATTTCTTTTGCATTTTTCAGTCAAAAGCAATTAGAAAAGACTGTCTGGGCCACCCTTTCCATGTGGAAGATCGTTGAAATGCCCTTTGTTGAACGTTTTGAATATATCGGTATCGCCAATTGGTGCTTAGTGATTCTGCCCAACGTGTGCATCTCTCTCTGGTGTGCCAGCAGGATCATTAAGCGAATGACTCCTTTGAGACATCGTCATGCACTGATCATTATTTGTATCCTCTGTCTATGCGTCTTAACTTTTATCACTGACAGAAAACAGGTTAATTTCTTGAATACGGTTTCAGGACAAATCGGTTTTTATTTCAACTTTTTTTACATACCTGCTCTCTTAGTACTGGTGACTATCATGAAGAAGGTGAGACAAAAACAATGAAACAACTTTCCTTGATCATATTACTCATTTGTTCTCTGTTCCTATCTGGATGTGTAGAAAAGGAAATTCTTGACGATTTATATGTTGAAACCGGAAAAGCCTATGATTATGGAGGAGAGAATAAAATAAGAGGGACAGCCCTGTTCCCCATTTATTTATCCGATAAATCCATCCAAAACGGAACGCTGTCTGCAGAAGCATCATCCACTCGGGAAGTGTTGGAGAAATTAGAAAGAAGGGCGCAACAGCCCCTTGTAAGAGGAAGCTTGGATGTCGTGTTGATAGGAGAAAAACTGGCCAAAAAAGGCATTATCGATATTGGAGACTCCCTGCAAAGAGACGCCAGTGTTGGGGCAAGGGTATATATAACGGTAACCGAAGGCGAAGCAGGGGAACTCATCAAAGGGAACTATGGCTTAAGAGGAAATGGAACGTATCTTTCTAACTTGATCACCCACAATATCACCCGAAGGGAATTGCCGGAAACAAATCTACATTTATTTCTATTCGACTATTTTCAAGAAGGACAGACACCGTATCTCCCCATATTAAAGAAGCTAACGAATGAAAGTGTAGCCATTACAGGTGTTGCCCTCTTCGATAAAGACAAAATGGTCAAAAAGATTCCCGCTGAGGAAATGTTCTTCTTTAAATTATTAGTGGATAAACTTGCTGAAGGAAGCCATGTCATCAAAATGGGGAAAAAGCCTGGCGCTGCCGAAAAAACGGTTGAGGCTTCTGTAACGAGTCTAATCACTAAGCACAAAATTATGATTAAACATAAAGCTGATCCTGTTGAAGTGACAATGAGAATCAAGGTTAGGGGAATTGTCAGAGAGTATACCGGAAAAAAATTGACACCTGATAAAGTGGGAGAAGTTGAGAAAAAAATGGAAAAGGATATAGAAGAAACGTGCTTAGCCATGCTGAAGGAGTTTCAGGAATTAGGCATCGACCCTGTAGGCATCGGACAAAATCAAAAACATGGAGTACGTGGCTTCGATATTAAGGAATGGGAAGGAAGCATCTACCCCAGGGTGAAATTCAATGTGGAGGCAAATGTAAAGATATTAGAGGCCGGTACTGTGGAATAATAGCAAGAGAAAGGCTCCCCTGGGCGGGAGCCTTTCTTTTTTAACTCAGATAAATAACACGTTTACTTTCCGCGCTATCTTTACATGCTTCAATCAATTCTATCACGCCTAAAGCATCTTCAGGTTTTACAGGAAGAGATTTGCTCTCTCTTAATGTCTTATATATCCCTTTGTAGTATTGAGTATAATCTCCCTTTTCAGAAGGAATGACTTCTGAGGTCACTTCGTCATCAGAAATGGTTGTCAACGTACCCCAGTTTTCTTC
The DNA here is from genome assembly GCF_038049935.1 of Rossellomorea sp. y25. Lineage (NCBI taxonomy): Bacteria > Bacillati > Bacillota > Bacilli > Caryophanales > Bacillaceae > Rossellomorea > Rossellomorea sp. y25. The sequence continues at coordinate 3,840,312 of NZ_CP145886.1, forward strand.
ATCTTCCATACCCCAATCTTCAATAAGAGGATTTTTCTCAGCTTTTAAATCATCTTCCTGACGATCCATTCCGTGCTTCACGAAGCTTCCTTTTACTCCATGAACCTGATATCGCGGTCCTGGATCAAGGACGATAGAACGAGAGTACAACTGCACCCTCAATACGTCATACCCGAGTGTAATGTGGAAATAATCTTCCGCTTTTTCCGGATTTCTTTGTGGAAACACATCTGCCTGCACCCAATGTGGTGTACCAAACAGGGCCAGTGCTTGATCCAGGAGGTGTGAGCCCAAGTCATATAGCACACCGGCTCCCTCGATTTTATTTTCTTTCCAACGGTCTTTAATAGTCGGGCGGAAACGGTCGAAGTGGGCTTCATATGTATAGATTTGTCCTAGAGCTTCTTCTTGGAGTAATTTTTGGATGGTTAAAAAGTCGGCATCCCATCGTCGGTTATGGAAGACAGAAAGATGCAAGCCTCTCTCTTTCGCTAAAGCTATCAGCTCTTTTCCTTCGACACTATTCGTCACAAATGGCTTCTCTACCACGACATGTTTATCAGCTAGTAAAGCCTGCTTAATCATGGCATAGTGAAGATGGTTCGGCGTTGTGATCACCACTAATTCGATGTCTTGTTGAAGTAAATCTTCAAGGGACGACACCACTGTTGTACCCTCAATGTCTTTCAACACTTTCTCTTCATCAGATGAAAGCACCGCTTCAATATGAAACTCCTCCAAATGTGAGAGTAACGGGCGATGAAAACTTTGTCCTGAAAAACCGTATCCTACTAATCCAACTTTGATCGGTTGCATAATGTCACCTTTTTCTTTCAAAATGTATTCCCATATTATCATGTACAAGTTCAGACGAAAAATGATTCGTTTTACAATTGATTGTTTGTTTGTATAAAATAATGTAGAAAGGGAGGTTAACAACATGCAATCAATCAAAAACAAAGAAACCTTTGAAGATTTAATCACTTCGGCAGAGCCGGTGATCGTGAAATTCCATGCAGACTGGTGTCCTGACTGCCGTCGTATGGATATGTTCATTGATGAGATCATGGAAGAGTTCGGTCAATATAAATGGTACGACATTAATAAAGACGAATTTCCTGAAATCGCCGAAAAATATGACGTCATGGGCATCCCCAGCCTGCTGGTTTACAAAAACGGCGAAAAAATCGCTCACCTGCACAGCGCCAACGCCAAAACACCAGAACAGGTAACAGAATTCCTTGGCGCACTATAATCCAGAGGTCCGTCCCCGTTTATGCAGAGGGACGGACCTTTCATTTAAGTCACCTCAAACCATTAATTGATATTCCCCTTTCCATCTACATAAACGGTTTGAATAATCGTTCTCTGAAATTTGTTTCCCTCCTGGGTTTCTCCTTCTATATCGATGGTGATGTTATGGACTCCTTCTTCAAATTCAGCTAAAGGCAAAGAAGATAGATCTTCAGTTGTAATGAGGGTGGTTTGCTTTTTGTTTCCGCTCTTCATTGGGATATGGTGAATGGTATATGTTTTCTTCACAGGTTTGTCGAGTATATTCCATGAACCCATTAAAGATTCTCCATCACCCGTCAATTGATTCCCTCCTTTACTAACCCCTTTCTGAAACAGAATGGTCAGCATGTATTTTTCACTTTGACTATTATGTGCCCTCATTTCCCACTGTCCCAAAAGGGGCTTGGAAATGATAATGGAATGATGATAAGCGCCTGGGAAAAAGCCTGTCGCATCTTCCGTAATCATGAACTGTTTATACACTTGCCCGTTCGGACTAATGAGCTCATAGAGCGTAAACTGTTGATCACTGATCCAGTCCACCGAGATTTTCTCTACCTCTTCCTCGACAGAAAATTTCTCCACTCCAATACCCATAAATGCCCCGCCTCTATGGAGGACCGATGTTTCTCCCTCTTTTGCATGCTCGCTCACGGCAGCATAGGATATCTCTTGCACCTCTTCTGTTAAGAGATCCTTTAAATAAGGGAAGATCTCCCCGCCCTCTTTTATCGTCGTATGAGACCAATCCCGGACCTGCACCTCACCCCCATACGGAAGGCGTGAACTTGTTACCAGAACCGCTCCATCACTTTGTCCAAATCGGCTTAAGTATAACCCGCCCCAAAACAATTCAGAATTCACCCCTCCCCATCCTGTACCACCGAATGTATAGAATGGGGTGGCTTTGGCGAGATCAAGTTCGTCCGTCTGGGAACGAAAAGATTTCATATATCCCGTTTGCAAGGAGAACACGGCATTATTTTTACTCTTTAAAGCATCCGTTAACCAGCCGGCCCATTTACTATAGGCAAGGTCTGCAAGCTCTGATCCATGATGAGGAGACGAAAGAGTGATGACTCTCTCTACATAGGGTCCGGCACCATAATGAACCAATGCGGTTTGAACATCGATCCCTCCCTTACTATGCCCCACAACCACTACCTTCCTCTTAAAATAGTCGTAAATCTCACGAAGCTTCCCCTCTAAAATCTGCCCATTTTTCCACATATCTTCGTCTGGATGCAAATCAATGAAAACGGCTTGGTGCCCATATTTCCGTGTGAATTCCTGTAGATCGTTTTCTCTAATCCACGTGTCTGATGAGGCATGAATTCCATGAATAAATAAAATCGGATAGCCCTCCGACCCTTCTGCCATTTCATCCACAAACCACCTGCCCGGTATTCCAGACGCATTCTTCATCCCTTCCATTTTCTCATGCAATTCTATTACCTCCCTCTAGATTCCTATCTTCATTATCGTTTAGAAGAATCAAAATATCAGCAGGAATGTTAAATATAGGCATATAGATACAAGCTCCATGTTCGCAGTGCATCTTATCCAGAAGTCCAGTTTCATAATTTGTCATCAATACGATAAACTAAAAAAAATCCAGGCGCGTTCATGCGCCTGGATTTTTCCATCTATTAAACTTCCACTGTAAAAGCAGGGATCGGGTCTTTAAATCCAGTCCAATCCTCTGTCATTTCTTTTTCTGTTAGCAAGCAGCTATCCAATGACTGCTCGATTTCTTCCCTGTTCATCTCAAGACCGATAAACACGATTTCATTCATTCGATCCCCATAAACAGGGTCCCATTTCTCTGCTAATTCCACTTCTTCAGCAAGGATTTCTTTTCTCTCATCTTCAGGATAAGCAGCTACCCATTCCCCTGCTCCCTGGATGATGATCGATGGGCCTGCCTGGGACAATAAGCCCGTCATGTCGTTACGGGTCGGCAGCCAAAAGAAGCCCTTTGCACGCACGATGTCTACCGGCCAATCCTCCATCCAAGCCATGAAACGTTCTGGGTGAAAAGGCTTGTTACGGCGATAGACAAAAGAAGAAATTCCATATTCCTCAGTCTCGGGTGTATGTTCTTCTTGTAATTCTTTTATCCACCCGGCTGCCTGGCTTGCTTTTTCAAAATCGAATAGTCGGGTGTTCAGTACGTAATCTAATGAAATCTTAGAATGTGAGGTTTCGATGATTCTCGCTTCCGGGTTCAACTTATGAAGAACAGCTTTTAATTCTATTACATCCACTTCTTCCACTAAGTCTATTTTATTTAACACAATCACATTCGCAAACTCTATTTGATCAATCAGCAAATCCACTACTTCCCTTGTATCCCCTTCGTCTGTTGCCTCAGAGCGATCCAGCAACGTTTCACCACTTGCAAAATCATGCCAGAATCGATTGGCATCCACAACCGTCACCATTGTATCCAGTCTTGTGTTTCTTGTTAAATCAATGTCCATCTCCTCATCCATATATGTGAATGTTTGAGCTACAGGAATCGGTTCCGAGATCCCGGTAGACTCGATCACAATATAATCGATATTCCCCTGATCGACCAATCGCTGGACTTCTATCATTAAATCTTCCCTTAAGGTGCAGCAAATACAACCATTTTGAAGCTCGACTAGTTTTTCTTCTGTTCTAGTGAATCCGCCACTCTTCACGAGGGACGCATCGATATTCACTTCACTCATATCATTCACAATAACCGCTATTCGCTTATCTTCCCGATTATGTAAAATATGATTTAATAATGTCGTCTTGCCTGATCCTAAATAACCGCTTAATACTGTTACTGGTACTTTCATAATAAACATTCATCTCCTTTTAAATTCGAAATCATTACGATTTAAGTTGTATGGTTCACTATTCTTTCTGCTGCTTTCCTTGCACCTGAAATATTACGCGAGGGCGGCCCGATTTCTAACTCAGCCAGTGGTCCCGTAACAAATAAATGATTACACCATGACAAGTCCTCTTTCACTATCGGAAAACCACATTTCGCACACGCTAACTTTTCTTTTTGAATGAGTTTTTGCAGCCAGTCCACTTTCATGACCTCTCTTGAAAATCCGGTGGCAAATAGTATCGTCTTTGCTTTTACACTCGACTCTGCCTTCGTTAAATGCAGTATAATCTCATCGCCTAATACATCCCATGATTGGATTTCATCTTGGATAAAGGTGAACGTGTTGCTTCGTTTCAAATTTCTCAACTTATTAGCTAATTCACTTGGCATAGACCCTTTATGACGGGCATGATCAATGACCTCTCTTCTGTGTTCGTACCTGTGAATATTTACAAATCCATTCATGTATTTAGGTCCAAGCCAGCCTGGATCACTATCAAAATCGTTTACTCTATAAGGGTGACGGGCTATTTGATATACATGTCCGGGGAATTGTTTGCTTAGCTTAACCACCATGTGGGCAGCGGAGATCCCTCCACCTATCACGACGATTGGTGGCTCTATTCTCAGAAGGGACTCAGCAAATAAATGTCCAACTTGTTTTGGGCGTGACGCAACAAGAGCACTTCCCCAAGAGGGATAAGCCAATTTATTATTCATTCCCGTTGCAATCACAATGTTATTCCCATGAAAATGGTCCAAACTACTGGTTCTTACTATCCAACCGTTATCTCCTTTCTCAACGTGGTCCACCTTTCCCTGAAACCAGGCTTTAGATATTTTTATTCCTTCCAAGACAGCGTTACTATGCTGATTGAATAGAGTAAGAGCCGGCCGCTTATATGGTCCGTAGAAATTTTCTCCTCCACCCTTCTTAAAGGATTTCAGACTAAATGGATGTGTATCCAAATGGTGGACAAAAGGTGAACGCAAATACGGCATGTCAATTAAACCAGTCAGCCTTTTCCATTTAAATAATGGCCCTGGGTAAGGATCAATTACACATATCTTATGAATTGGCACCTTTTTCTTTTTCACAAGATACGTAGCCACGGTGCATCCATGGATACCTCCACCGATTATGATCCATTCATACATATTCTCACCACCTGATTATGCCTATTAAAACGAAATAATTACGATTTATTGATTATGAGAGAATCCTTACTTACATAAAAGTAAGGATTCTTTCGTTTATTCAATTTTAATAAAAAACTCTTCTACATAAGGATTAGCAGGCGGGTCGATTACTTCAAACACCGGATTCTTTATTACAGGCATTTCCTGACCATTAAAATCTACCTTATCAATCACGCCACTCACATTAATCCATGTATCTGGTTCCAGTTTACTCAGTTCTGAATCACGTGCCAATAAACCATAAACCGAGGCATCGGCTACGCAGCATGTAACGGTGAAACGGGAAATGACCAATTCTTCCTCTGCAAATCCTTCATCTTTATAAACAAAACCTGTAAGCTGAATTTCTTTACCGACGAAGTTGTCAAGATTTTCATCCACAATACTTAATGTTTGAATATATTGTTCATCTCTTACGAATATTTTTTCTTTTTTATTTACTATCTCTTTCAACTTGTCGAAATCCTTTTCCACAGGAAACTCATCATACGGTCCGAGGGTAGGCTCAGTTGCAAACGAATTTTTTTCTGCACTCTCACCTTGATTTACTCCGTTTTGTTCACTGGATGGGGGTGTTGAGAATAGACTATTCCCCACTTTCACCCCTCTCTTAGCCGCAACGGAACTATCCAATAAGTTATCTGGCAGGAGGAATCCCACCACAATTGGAAAAATAAATAGAGCATATACCATGCTGGACCTGATGAACCCTTTAGGCAGTTCATGACCTTCGCAACCACAATGGTGTTCTTTTGCAGAGGCTGAAGATGTACCCCGGATGATTTGAATCGCCCCCAGGAGAATGAAGACCCCCAGAGCAAAATACATATAACCATGCATTTTGGGTGCGACAAAGTTTTGCAAATTAAACGTTAAAAATAGTTTCAATACCAAGAGAGCATAACCAATTAAGATGATCCCTCTGATGAATGTATGGAATTGGATGGATTGTTTCACTCCTCTAGCCTCCTTTACACAAATACTTGGAATACAAGCGTGCAAATATATACTACGATTGTCACGATTCCAATAAAGATCAACACGAATTTTTTATTAAAGTAAGCAAGCATCAATAATGTATTCTTGAAATCAATCATCGGCCCATACACTAAAAATGCCAAAAGGGATGATGCAGAAAAGATACTGCCGAAAGACGAAGCCACGAATGCATCTGCTTCTGAACATAGTGAAATAATATAGGCAAACCCCATCATAACAGCCGGTGCAAGAACCTCATTCGTCCCAATCCCCACTAACAATTCTCTATCAAGATATGTCTGAAATCCCGCTGCAACAAATGCTCCGATGATAAGGAATTTGCCCATGTCAAAAAATTCATCACTGGCATGTACAATTGTCTGCATTAGTTTATTGGATGAGTGATCGTGATGATGCTCTTGGACACGCGCTTTCTGTATTAGCGGGTTTCTCTTTCCATAAAACCTGTACAATAGAGCCCCAATGATTAAGGCAGCTATTAAAGCAATACCCATCCTCCCCCAGACAACCGTCATATTATTTTGGAACGCATAGTAAGTAGATGCGAAGACAATCGGATTTAAAATAGGGGCTGTAACCATGACGACAATCGCAAGATGGGCAGGCATCCCTTTTTTAATTAACCTCCTGGCCACCGGTACAATCGCACATTCACATACAGGAAGCAATGCCCCTACTACAGCTGCAGGAAACAAAGCCAGGTAGGGGAACCTCTTCGGAATGATTTTTTGTAATAACCTCTCAGACACAAATACTTGAATAAGTGCTGATGCGAAGACACCGATTAAGATAAAAGGGATCGCTTCTAAGAGGATACTCAAGAATATGGTAATGACATTCGCCATCGAAGAGGTAAGAAACTCTTCCGGGACATAGACTTTCACCCAATCTCCCGCTAAAAAAAGAACAATGAATAACAAAAATAATAGTATCCCTGTCATCTCTTGACTAAAGCTCCTCAAAGAATTCATTCGTTTACGTTTCCTTTCTTTAGACTGCATTTATTAATCGTAATCATTTCGCTTTACATTATACCTTATTCTTGTCCCAAAAAACTATGCTAAATTATTTTTAATCTTTCTTTAACATTTCAATTCTGCATAACCTAAAGTTATTCTTCAAAAACTAAAGATGAATTGAATAGATTGGAGGGGATTCATATGACGAAAAAGGTCAACAAAGGCAGTGAAAATCAAAATTCACCCAAGCGTGGCACAACAGAGTTTGCTACTGAAATCACGAGTGGAGACAACAGTAAGGGAAATAAACATAATAAAGATCAGCGTAACAAAACGAAATAACAAAAACCTGTCCGATGGAAAATCGGGCAGGTTTTTGTTATTTATAGGTAAAGGATTCAGCTGGTACTCTTACTCATCATCACCGGTAATCTTTACCGCGGCTGTATTATTTTGAATATAAGTGGGCGGCGCCGGATCAGCTTCTTTTTCATTACTTCCATAAAATCTTTCATTCAATTCCATATTTGCTTCTGTAGTCGATGTTCTTTCATCCTGTTTCTTCATGTCATCACCCTTTCACTATTAGCGTATCGGATTCAAAATGAAATATACGCTCATTTTTCTCTAAAAAAAGGACAAACTAACCAATGAAAATAGACTATAAGGAGGAAATGAAGAATGGATTATAATCGTGCAAAACAGATATTATCTTCTTCAGCTGATATTGAAGTAAAATATAAAGATGCATCTGTCTGGATCGACTCTGTTAATGAAGACGGTCAAACAGCCGTTGTTCATCTTCGCGGACCATTAGAAGAACGTTCCGAAGTAAGTGTTTCAGATTTAGAAGAAGCATAATCGTAGAAAAGACCATGCAGCCCTCCCAAAAAGGAAGGAGAAGCATGGTCTCATCATCTGTCTTAAGCTTATTTATCGTCTTTGATTTTCCCTTTGTTTTTAAGAAGGTCAAAAATCATTTTTGCTTGATCTGTGTTATCGATCATGCCCGAGAACTTCTCTTTTTGAGGACCAAATGCATACACAGGAACGTCATCTCCTGTATGTCCATCCGTTGTCCAGCCAGTACCTGAACGTTTGTCGAAGATTTTCTCGATGGCATTATCGATTTCGGTTTGATCGCCTTTTTCTGCTGCTTTTTTCACAGAAGCGATTTCCTCTTCCGTTAACTCAAGGTCGATGTTTTCGGCTAATGTTTCTTCCACTGAAGCACCGTTCACAATTTGTTCAGCCATGAAGTCTGGTGTTTTCTTTGCAGCTTGAATCGGTGCCGGATCCCAATTATATTCACCGTCTGCCCCGATCGAGATTCCCCCTGTAGAATGGTCTGCTGTAACAACTACCAATGTTTCACCATTTTCTTTTGCAAAATCCCTTACTGCTTCAAGTGCCTTCTCAAAGTCTCTCATTTCACTCAAAGCCCCGACCACATCATTATCGTGACCAGCCCAGTCGATTTGGCTGCCTTCCACCATAAGGAAGAATCCGTCCTCGTCCCCTTTTAAACGGTCGAGTGCAGATGTCGTCATATCCGCTAAGCTTGGCTGTTCTTTATCACGGTCGATCATCTTGTCCATTCCCACTTCAGAGAAAAGACCAAGAACTTGTTTGTTGTCGTCATTTTTCAGTTCTTCGGCGGATTTTACATAGCTGTAGCCATCCTTTTGGAACTCCTCAGCAAGGTTACGGTCATCACGTTCGAAGAAGTCCGTCCCCCCACCTAACATGACGTCTATCTTATGTTCTCCATTAATCATTTCATCATAGTAGTCATCCGCAATCGCATTTTCGCTTTTACGCTGCTCTTCATGCGCACCATAAGATGCCGGAGTGGCATGGGTGATTTCTGATGTTGCTACGATTCCTGTAGACATGCCGTTTTCTTTCGCCTGCTCTAATACCGTTTTAACATCTGTTTTATCATTATCGACTGCAATCGCATTATTGTAAGTTTTGACTCCGCCGCTCATTGCTGTCGCAGCAGCTGCTGAATCTGTCACGTTTTCTTTCTCATCCTCTGGATAAGTGGATTGTAATCCGACAAGGTAAGGATCGAATGCCGTTTTTTCCATCTCAACTGTTTCAGGATTGTCATTCATATAGCGAAGTGCCGTTGTATAAGGAACGCCCATTCCATCACCGATCATAAAGATGACGTTTTTGGCTTTGCCGTTCTTGGATTCCTTCGCTTGTGCTTCTGTGTTGTCTTGATTCATTCCTATTACACTTCCAAGAGCTAATGTTGACACAACCGCTAACGGAAGAATCTTCTTCATTGATTTCTTCATTTACCCTACCTCCTATAAGTTCGACTACATATGTAGAATAAAGGGGAAATATGAAGAACCATTTGCAAAAGGACTACAGGAGTGTAAAGCTTCTGTAAAATGAAGAAAAACAGGTATAAAGCCACCTGTTTTTCATTAATGAATCTATTCAGTTCATAGTCAATAAGACTTCTATTCTCTAATCAGGGGAAGCGTACAACAACGGAATGAGCCCCCAGACTTGATGATTTCGGATAAATCCAGTTCAATCACGTCAAAACCTTTTGATCTGATTCGTTCATTCAAATCTTGATTTAGAGTAAGACTGATGATTTTCCCATCACCGATTGCTAATACATTGGGTCCCATTTGAAATTGTTCATCATCCGTTACAGTGATGATATTGTAATGCAACTTGATCTTCTCAAGATCCTCTTTTGAAAAGGCAGGTGGATACACAAGGGCCCACCCCTCTGATATGATCGTAAATACACAATCCAAATGAAGAATTCCTTCTTTTAAAGGTAACTCATGAACGGTATATTGGGGGAGCTGATTTCGTAACGATTGGATGGCCAATTGGTTCGTCCGTCCACTCACTCCGATCCAAATATTCTGCTCATCAACGAGCACATCCCCTCCTTCAATGGAATGGAGAAGTTCATGATAAGGCACGTCATTCGTTTCCAGCCAATTCTTCAGCGTTTTCACTTCGCCCCGCCTGACATCGGTATTCATCGATGCAACGAAGAATTGATCATGAATCGTGAAACCGATGTCCCTTGTGAAGACTTGTTCATTAAACTCTGGTGATGGTTGAAGGTGAATGACCTCTGAACCATTTTTCTCTAACGTATCAACAAAGTTTTTATGTTGCTGTACCGCATTATCTATATTGATATTTTCCTTTAGGAAATGCTTTTGAGTCTCATTTATGATTTCATTTATTTGCATATTTTCAGGTGAAACAACAACCACTTTCTTTAACTTTCCATACTCATTGGAACAATGGGTTTTAGATTTTGGAACCAACGGGGAATTTAAACTCATCTTTACGCCCTCCATTTATATACTCTTAAAAACTGCTTTTCCCTGTTATTATGCTGATAAAACTTCCTTTTTATAATTTATGCTGAAGAAGCCTAAACAGGGACGACAGGTATAGTTAATGGGTGTTATATGGGCTACTGTGCACTTCAATTAAAAAAGGACTCAGCTAAGCCCTTTTCAGAATGCCTTCTATTGTTCTTCTGAGGCTTTATCGTCCTTATCCACCTCATCGTCATTCAATGTTTCACCGGAAGGATCTTCATTAAGCGTACCCTCATTATCTTCTTCATCTGCTTTGTCTTCATTCATGGAATCTTCGTTATTCGACTCTTCATTCATAGTGCTTTCATCTTGAGAAGTATCCTGCTGTTCCACGTTATTAGCTTCATCTTCGGCACCTTCATCATTTCCACAACCAGCTAAAACCAAGCCTGCACTCAGCGGTAAAGTTAGTAATAAATTTCTTATTTTCATTAACAATCTCTCCTTTGAAGTGTGTCTGTAAGTGCTTAGTTCTTGTTTACCACGAATAGATTATGATAAACAAATGAGTGAGATTTTGGAAATAAACCCTTTGTTATCCAATGAAAAAAGCGTGCTGTCGCACGCCAAAATAATACTTCCTAATGAACCATCCGGTCATGATCCTTCCAGTATTCTTTTCGGAGCACAACCTTTTGGATTTTTCCTGAAGCGGTCTTAGGTAACTCCTTTGCAAAGGTAATACTCTTCGGTGCTTTGAAGTGGGCAAGCTTTTCTCTGCTGAATTCGATAAGATCCTTTTCCGTTAAGCTGTGACCTTCCCTGATAACAACGACTGCATGGGGCACTTCTCCCCAACGCTCATGGGGGATGGCTACGACCGCTGCTTCGAGGACACTGTCATGTTCATAGAGAGCCCCCTCTACTTCAATGGAAGAGATGTTTTCTCCTCCGCTGATGATGACGTCTTTCATCCGGTCGACAATTTCAATGAAGCCATTCTCGTCGACCGTCGCCATATCACCTGTATGCAGCCATCCATCTCGAATGGCTTGATTGGTTGCTTCGGGGTTTTTAAAATATCCTTCCATCACGGTATTCGTTCTTGTCACGATTTCTCCAATCGCATTCCCGTTACGGGGCACTTCATTACCGAGCTCATCCACTACTTTTACCTTGCTGCCAATCATACTGTAGCCGGCTTTCGCCTTTAACCGGTATTTTTCTTCCTTTGGTCGGTCCTGTTCGGAAGATCTCAGGATGGATGTAGTGATAAGTGGTGATATTTCAGTCATTCCGTACACCTGGATAAACTCCCACTTTAGATCCTCTTCTACCTTTCGGACAAATGCTGGTGGAGGAGCCGAACCCGCAATGACAACCCTTACATCTTGTCCGATCGTCCGCTCCCTGTTCGGATAGTTCTCCAGAAGCATATTCAGAACAGTCGGCGCCATATGCATAACCGTTACGCCGTGCTTCTCGACTTTATCTAAAATCATCTCAGGGTCTACTTTTCTGAGCATCACCTGGGTCGCACCGTTGGCAGTATAATAGAAAGGTGAACCCCAGCCATTCACATGAAACATGGGCAGGACATGTAGTAACGTGTCGCGATCCGAAACCCGTAAATGATGCATGGATGATAGAGCATGCAAATAATTGGACCTGTGGGTGAGGAGCACTCCCTTCGGATCTCCTGTCGTCCCACTCGTATATAATAAAGAAGCGATATCGGTTTCTTCCAAGTCTACGCGATCGAAAGCTTCGTCGCTGAATGAACCGCGCCACTCGTCATAGCCGGGATGTCCATCTATTGACTCACCATGGATCACAATATGCTTTAAATCCGGCACATTAGACAGAATCGGCTGCACCAGCGGATAAAGTTCCTCATCCACAAATAATGCTTTGCTCTCACTATGAGTCAGGATAAATAGATAATCCGCAGGTTTTAAGCGCGTATTAAGTGGTGTCATGATCCCTCCGACACTATAGACCCCATAGAACCCCTCCAGCATCTCTGCGGTATTGGGAGCTAAATACGCAACCTTGTCCCCTTTTTCAATCCCAAATTCCTGTAGCCCCCGGGATAGTTGATTCACGCGGGCATTCAGCTGCTTATACGTCAAACGCTTCACATCATCAATAATCGCTATCTTCTCTCCATATTGTTCGACTGCCCGATCTAAAAAATCCGTTAACACTAAAGGTACATGCATATGTACAACCCATCCCTTCTGTTCGTTAATGACTATTTATATTCATTATTTTAGCAGATCCGGGATATTAATTGGGAATATTCTGAAATTTTATATAATGAGATACTGATTTATAGGGGAGGGCCGTATATTGATGAAAGATGTTCTATAAAAAAAGCATGACGACACATTGGTCACCATGCTTTTTGAGTTAGCGGCCTCTTCTATTTAAAGAGGATTTACCCTGGCTGTTTCTTTTACCGCTGGAGTCGTTTCTTCTTGGTTTGCCGGAATCACTTGATCTGGATTGTCTGCCTCTTGAGGGACTGGCGGAGTCTCCTCCACGTCGGGATGATGATTCTTCCCTTCTCGATCGACGACTGCGTGGCGAATCACCACCGTCACTGTTACGAGACCGGCCACCACGTGGAGACCTTGCTTTACGCTCTTTATTCGCTTGGATATTCTTTTCACGTCTATCCTTCGCACTTTCATTTGATCCCTTATGGACATCGGCGGTTTCCTTAGAAGGAGCCACCTCCACGACACGACGAGGCAATGAACGGCCAATGCCTTTTTCAATCATCTCAAGATCCTGCTTGTCCTTCAGTGCAACAAAGGTAATGGCAAGTCCATCTTTTCCGGCACGACCTGTACGTCCGATTCTGTGAATATAGCTTTCCACATCTTGAGGGATATCATAATTGAACACATGAGTGACTCCTTCAACGTCAAGACCACGAGCCGCCACGTCGGTCGCGATAAGAAGCTGAAGTTTCGCGTCCCTGAACTTCTTCATCACACCTTCTCGTTTCGCTTGAGATAAGTCACCGTGTAGTTCATCCACCAGAAATCCTCTCGTTTTCAGATCACCCAGAAGCTTGCTGACCCTTCTTTTCGTTCGGCAGAAAATGATGCCTAAAAACGGTTGAACGTCAAGAATCGTTTGACTGAGGGCATCTAATTTCTGACGATCCGTCGTTTCTACGATTTCCTGCTGTATTTCCTGTACAATCTTTTCTTTTTCGCGAATCTGTACATTATGAGGGTTATTCATATAGCGCTTGCCGATTTTTCGGATATCCTTTGACATCGTCGCAGAAAATAGAGCGGTTTGACGGGTAAACGGAGTCTCGCGAATAATCGCTTCGACTTCATCGAAAAATCCGATATGAAGCATTTGATCCGCTTCATCCAGTACAAGGAACGATACGTTTGAAAAGTCCACAGTCTCCCGACGAACGTGATCAAGTAAACGACCAGGTGTCCCAATCACGATATGAATCGCTTTATTCTTCAGTCGCTTGATCTGCTTCTCAACATCTTGGCCGCCGTACACAGCTAACACATTTATGTCATCTTCCGTAGAAGAAAGAATCTGATTCAACTCCGCGGTTACTTGAATTGCGAGCTCCCGCGTCGGAGTCACAATAAGAGATTGGATCTCATCTCTCGCTGGATCAATTTTGGAAAGCATAGGCAGGAGAAAAGCCATCGTTTTTCCCGTTCCTGTCTGTGCTTGCCCGATCACATCTTCACCATTTAATAAAACAGGTATGGTTTCGCTCTGGATCGGTGTTGGTTCTGAAATCGATTGTTCTTTTAACGCATTGACGTACTTAGGTTGGATTCCTAAGGAAGTAAAATCATTCAATGGGGTCACCTCTTTGTTCCCATTATACCCTTATCTCTCTTTGGAAAATAGGGCACTGTGTTATAATGGGAAAATCGTAAAATGAAATGAGGAATATGATGTTACCATTTGAAGATAAATTAACCATTATAGAAGAGTTTCCTGAGCTTACACGTAAAAACGTTTCATTGAATAGGGTGAATTTCCACTTTGAAGAAAGTCTCTATGAAAAGACGACTGTGGTATATCACCTGCATCCGAACGGAAACGGTTTTGTTTATACGGGGAGTCTTCCTGACTATAAAGCCAATCAAAAAGGACTCGTGAACATCCGTGATTTCTCGGGTGACGAACTGCGTGACATCATTCGGGCATCCATTGATCATCTGGCTACGGAAGAAGAAATCGTGCCGCCCGTCGAACAGATGTGGAAAGATACTGAAGGTCATTCCCTCATGCTGATCGAAGAAGATGACCGCTGGAATATTTATGCCGGTGATAACCTGGAAGACAGCTTTGGCGGGTATGATGAAGCTGCGTTGTATTTGCGTGAGGAAGGGTTTCGCAGACGGTAATAAGAGGCAGCTTCACGCTTTTCTTGAAAAAGGACGGATTCTTTATCGATTCGTCCTTTTTTGATGGATTATTGCGCTGCATCTGTCATGGGGGAGCGTCCACTTGTGAGAATACAGGTGAAATGGGGGTGAATCCGGCTTGGTTTTTGTGAGAATACAGGTGAAATGGGGGTGAATCCGGCCGTTTATCGTGAGAATCCAAGTGATTGGTGAAGAATCAAGCCGGTTTTTGTGAGAATCCAGGTGAATGGTGAAAAATCCAGCCAGTTTTTGTGAGAATGCAGCCGTTATTGTGAAGAATCCGGCCGTTTTCTCTCATAATCCAGCCGGTTTTGCTAATAATCCGGCCGATTCCGGGAAAAATCCAGCCACTTTACTATTATTACCAAATAGTACTCCATCTCTTATCCCCCCTGTCGATCGTCGTTTGGGAATCATCTCTGTTGCTCGGATATGCGTATATGCATGTGTATGCCTCATCAAGAATCGCATTTACCTTCTCTTATCAAAAGGTGGCATCCAAACGGTTTATTGCTGTAAACTCTAACTATAGATGACTATTGGCAAACAGGATCTATAAGAAGGATCGCAGTCACCGTGGCATCCATTGTCTTCATGTGGAATGCTAAAAAAAACGACTCAAACAATACATTTGAATTCATAGAGGAGTGTTGATAAATGAAAGTATTAGCCCTTTTAGGAAGCACACGAAAAAACGGCAACTCAGAATACCTTGCAAAAAAAATCGTAGAAGGAACCGATCACACTGTCGTATCTCTTACGGACCTGCATATTGAACCGATTGAAGACTTAAGACACTCTGAAGGTGGATTCTCTCCAGTCGATGATGATTACGAAAAACTCGTTCAATTAATAGAAGAGCATGACGTATTACTATTTGCTACACCTCTTTATTGGTACGGAATGAGCGGTCCCATGAAAAACTTCTTCGACCGCTGGAGTCAGTACCTGCGCGATGAGCGCTTTAACTTAAAAGAAGAGCTTACGAAGAAGAAAGCATATGTAGTGATTACCGGTGGAAGCTCAGCAAAGATTAAAGGCCTTCCCCTCGTACAGCAGTTCAATTACATCTTTGAATTCGTGAACATGGAATTTGCAGATTATATGATCGGTGCCGGAGTGAAGCCTGGAGAGATTGTGAATGACATAGCAGCCCTTGAAAAAGCTGAGCGTTGGAATGCATTATTTAAATAATGGATGATCCCTTTAAGGGGTCATTTTTTTTGTTAATTTTACCTGATAAGGAAACATTATAAGCAAAATTCTTTATGGAGGCGCTCTATGGATTTTCCGACAATACACACAAACGTCTGGGACGCTGTCATCGCGATTCCTGTGATTATCATCCTCACCCAGCTCATTAAAGTTTTCTTTAAACCTCATGCCTTTTTAGTACCGAATATTGCCGTTATTCTTGGCTTGCTTATCTCTATTTTCATCAGTCATAAAGGACACCTTGCTACGGGAATTTTCATGGGGTTCTTCTATGGGTACGCTGCGATCGGGAATTATACTTCATTGAAGACTTCACTATTGACTTTCCGGGGGGAGAAGGAGGATGCTCCATGAGGGGCGTTAAGTCGTATCTTTTATCTTTGGTTGAGCCAGTTGTTGATAGGTTCATTTTCTGTAAAATCTTACGAGTCGCTGAAGGGGATTCCAATTGTAAAAACTCCCTCGCTTCCCTGTTCGTAATAGAAGGCCGGATAAGAAAAGCATAATCTCTTAACGAATAAACATGAGCATCTTTTTGTACTGATTTACAGCTGCGGCATCTCCAAGTACCACCCATTCTCTCCATTGGTGCGGATTCACACTGAACACAATAGACACCACAAATAATATCTGTTTGTGAAACGTTAAATTGATGAAGAACATCATACGTTTGAGGTGTATGGTGTTTAAGAAGAAGCTTGGTCATTTTGGATAATTCTTTAGGAGTTAATGAAGGGATTGGATAAAAGTGTGTGTAGCTTTCAATTTTGAAGGGAAGCTTCGCACTTCTTACCAGCCTTTGAGTCACCTGCTCTTCCGTGGTGTTTTTTATTTGAGTATGGGGATTCGTAAGTACTACCAGGTGCTCTATTGGTACAGTAGGACATTTATTTTCCATTAACCATCTTTCAAGCTCCACCTTCTGTCTGTACGCTTGCAGGATTGGATCTGGAAACACTTCTGTTTTACCATTTAACGTTCGAATCATTTGATTGAAGTTTGTATCGATATAGATATCTCCAGCAATGTTTTTCACTTCTAAAATAAGAATAAAATGTCTATGAAGGATTAACGTATCAATTTGAATGAAGGAAGATTTGATTTGTAGACGAAGATCATGAAGGATAACATACTCTTTATCAGGAAGATTGTTCAAATAAAAGTCTAATGATAACTCACCACTATATCCAGCCTTGAATTTACCTAGTTGAGACTCTATTTCAAGTCTTCTCACAAAGTATTTTGACAATCGCCTTAAAAGGGCTTCAAGCTTTGAGATGATAACAGGGGGTTGATGTTCTTTTCCGATCAAATAGATCACTCCTTTAGGTGAATGGGAAGAGTTTCAGTGGGTGACAGAGGTGCTGTTGAAAAAGATCCAACGGTTTTAGGAGACGACGCTGTTTTTGAAGAATTTCAGCCGTTCATGAGGTGGGCAAAGTCTTTCACGGGATTGATCGGGCCGTTTCTGAGGTGGGACGGGGTAATTCAAGAGAGAATCCAGCCGTTTTTGAGGTAGAACGCAGCTTTCAAGAGATCATCCAGCTGTTTTTAAGATAGAACGCAGCTTTCAAGAGATCATCCAGCCGTTTTTCCGGAAAATCCGGCCGTTTCTGAATAAAATCCGGCCGAAACGTGGAGAAAACCAGCCGTTTTTAAAAGTAATCCGGCCGAAATCACGAAAAATCCAGCCTCTTACCAAATTATAACAAATCCACAACCATGATTCTACAATTTTCTCAAAAAAAAAGATGACCAAAGTCACCCCTACTCTACTCTCTTCTCATACCTTGCAGTCTTCCCAATATCGTGGTTAACGTCTGATCCAACCTCTCCAACTCTTCCCCATCCATCTCTAATCGTTCGAGCAATCGAGTCGGAACACAAGCAGCCTTTTCCTTCATGGCTTCTCCTTTTTGTGTAAGAGAAATCACGACGCTCCGCTCATCTTCAACTGACCGGTGACGCTCGACAAGCCCGTTCGCCTCCATTCTTTTAAGCATCGGAGTTAACGTTCCCGAGTCTAAGAACAATTTACGCCCCAATTCTTTTACAGATGCCGTCCCATCTTCCCAAAGCACTAACAATGCAAGGTATTGAGGATAAGTCACACCGATTTCTTCAAGCAGCCCACGATATAACTTTGTTATCTCCCGCTCTGCTGTATAGATCTTAAAACATATTTGATTTTCTAATAATAATGGATCTTTCATACATGTCGATTCCTTTCTTGAACAAACTAACTTTAGATTATCATACAAAAAAAGATATCAATTATCAAATTTAATTGTACACAACTTAATTGTTGACAACTAAAACCAAAGCCGTTAATATTAGTTTTGTAATATTAAATTACACACAACCAAAACAAGAAAATGAGGAGTGAAAGAAATGGAAGCATTATACACAGCAAAAGCAACAGCAACAGGTGGACGCGCCGGAAAAGTAACAAGCAGTGACGGAGTATTGGATGTCGGACTGGCAATGCCTAAATCACTTGGGGGTTCTGGAGCAGAAGGGGCAACGAATCCTGAACAATTGTTCGCAGCTGGATATGCGGCTTGTTTCGATAGCGCTCTTAACTTAGTGGCTCGTCAAGAAAAGAAAAAGATTGAATCGAAAGTAACAGCTGAAGTTTCCATTGGAAAAGATACAGACGGTGGATTCAAACTCGGCGTTGTGTTATCAGTAGCAGTAAGTGGTGTTGAATTAGATGAAGCGAAGCAATTGGTCGAAAAGGCACATGGAGTTTGCCCATATTCTAAAGCAACAAGTGGCAATATCGATGTTGAATTAAATACTGAATCACTTTAAATAATCGCGGATAGGCAATTAACTGCCTATCCCTTTTTTTTTCTATAAAAAACGAACGTTTGTTCTTGTTTTATTCCAACGGTTTGGACTATAATGAAGAGGTATTAAAATTCATGTGAACCGGAGTGGAGAAATGATGAAACATCAGGCTGCACCTTATTTTAGTTTTAGTGGCGAAGCGAAAGAAGCATTAGACTATTACAAAGAAGTGTTTGAAGGAGAAGTATTGGCCGTTCAGACTTTTGGTGAGGCCGATTACCCAAGTCCACCGGAGATCGCTGATCAAATCATGCATGCTCACTTTAAAAAAGGAGAGCTTTCCTTTATGATGTCAGATAGCTTTCCCGGTCATCAGCCAACGGTAGGAAACAATATATCCCTTGTCCTTGAGCTGGAAAGCGAAGAGGAAATCGATACTTATTACCGTCGGTTAACTGAAAAAGGAACTGTAGTAATGGAACTTCAAGACACGTTCTGGGGCGCTAAATATGGTAAGGTAAAAGATCCTTATGGCATCTGTTGGGACTTGAATTACACGAAAAAATAAACCAGTGGCTACTGCATCCTCACCCTGAATAAATGCAGTAGCCGTTTTTACTGATGCATTTCGATTGAATTTCTTCCGACTGAAATATTTCTTTATCCTCATACAAATTAAATCCACTTTACTTATATGATGCTGGAACCCACTAAGACCCTGCGGTACAAAAATATATGTTTTATCCATGACTCTTAAAGGGAATGGAATATGAACATAATTTAAATATCGCTACTTATTGGGGGAACCAAAATGGATCTGCATAATGGCCGCTTGTATTGGCCAACTACATTAAAAGATAAAAAAAGAAGCTTTGATAAACATTATGATGTAGCCATTATCGGGGGAGGAATGTCCGGGGCATTATGTGCCTATTCACTTACAGAAGCGGGTTTGAACGTTGCAATCATTGAAAAGCGGAGTATGGCTTCAGGGAGTTCATCCGCTAATACAGGATTACTGCAATTTTCCAACGATATCATGCTACATGATCTGATTGATCAAATTGGAGAAAAGAAAGCTGTCCGTTTTTATAAGCTATGTATGGAAGCGATCGGAAACCTTGAACAAGTGGCAATGAATTTACCAGTGTCACCTGAATTTATAAGGAGAAAAAGCATCTACTATGCGAGTACTACCCGACATGTATCTAAACTAAAAAAAGAATATAAAACACTAAAGGAACATGGCTTTCCAGTAGAATATTGGTCTAAAAAAGAAATCAAACAGCGATTGCCTTTTTCAAAACCGGGAGCTTTGATTACCCTTGGAGATGCCGAGGTAAATCCTTACCGATTTGTGAACGGCATAATCGACTATTTAAAGGCAGGTCAAAAGACAACAATCTTTGAAAATCTTGAAGCTGGCTGGGTAGAAGAGGATGCTGACGGTGTCAACATTCATACTTCTGAAGATATTATTCAGGCATCCCACTTGGTCCATGCAACCGGGTATGAAACCCCTCCGATCGATAAGAAAATTGGCACTGATATCAATCGATCTTATGCCATTGCCACTGAACCCATTGAAGATTTATCCCAATGGCATGAACGAGCTCTGATTTGGGAGACAAAACGTCCTTACTTATATATGCGCACCACAGTGGATAACCGAATCATCGCAGGAGGATTGGATGAAGATCCACCTCACGCACCTCAAAGTGAGAAGAAAATAGAAAAACGCGGAAAACAAATTGAAAAAGAGGTTCAAAAACTATTTCCTGACCTCACTATCAAAATGGACTTTGCGTGGGGAGCAAGCTTCGGAGAGTCATTGGACAACCTCCCTTATATCGGTAAGCATCCTGAAAAAGAACGAACATATTACTTATTAGGATACGGTGGGAACGGCACGGTTTATAGTATGCTTGGGGCTCACATCCTCCGTGACCTCATATTAAACCGTCCAAACCAGGACGCAGACATCGTTAGATTAGACAGGTGAAAATAAGGGACGGACCGTTAAAGGTCCGTCCCTCCCATCACAAGATAATGCTTATCTTTTTTTTGGAGGTGTCCTTCTGTTATCAGCTCTTTTGTGAGACTGGTGACCGTTTCTCTTGTAGAGCCAATGAAGCTTGCGATGTCCTGGTGGGTAAGGGGGACCGTTATTTTCATGAATCTCCCCTGTTTTTCTCCAAAGTTCTTCATGAGGAATGACATGAGATAAAGGATCCTTTCTTTGACGGGTGCGTGCATGATGCGTTCGAGGAACATGTTTCGTTGTTTCATATGTTGATTGAAGGTGAAGAAGAGCTCTGCAAGAAAAGCAGGTTTCGTTACACTTAAGCTATCCAGTTGTTTATGGGAGATGACTGTTAAGATCGTGTCATCGCTAGCTTCTGCATAAACTCCCTCGTCGTCTAAGCTGAAACACGCTATGTTACTGAAGAATTCTCCCTCACCCAGCATGGTGAGGATGATTTTACGTCCATCCTCACTGTTTTTATATAGCTTTACTTTCCCTGTTTGAATCCTGTACAGATTTTTACTAAGTGAAAAAGGTTGAAAGATTACTTCTTTTATTGAGTAGTTTACGAGCTTTCCAGGAAGATCACTGATGGCTGAAGCAGATCGTACTGAGGTTGCTCTATTCAAGACGACTCCCCCTCCATTTGTTCAAAATGAGAAACGAACTCCCCGTAGCCTTGTTCTTCCAGCTCATCTTTCGGGACAAATCGAAGGGCTGCTGAATTCATGCAATATCTTAAACCTGTTGGCTCTGGACCATCATCGAACACATGACCCAGGTGAGAATCGGCGTGTTTACTCCTTACCTCCATCCGCACCATGAATAGCGTGCGATCTTCCACTTCAACAATGTTCTCCTCAACTAGGGGCCTAGTGAAACTGGGCCAGCCGGTCCCGCTTTTATATTTATCTTTTGAGCTGAAAAGAGGCTCTCCTGAAACGATATCCACATAGATCCCTTCTTCTTTGTTGTCCCAGTATTCATTATCAAATGCTTTCTCGGTCCCGTCTTCCTGGGTCACTTTGTATTGGATATCTGTAAGTCTATCTTTTAATTCTTCGTCTGTGTAGGAAGGATAAAGGGGCTTCGTATCCAGCTTGATGTTCCGGTCTTCTCCCCAAGCTTCATCAAGGAAGTCATCCCTTCCTGAGTTGTTTCGGTAAAACTTATAGCTTAATTCATTTTTCTTATAATAATCCTGGTGATATTCTTCCGCTTTGTAAAAGGTTTTAGCAGGTTGGATTTCTGTGACGATTTCTTCTTCAAAGCGCCCAGAGTCTGCTAATTCCTGCTTTGATCGCTGTGCTATATTCTCCTGTTCTTCATTATGATAGAAGATACCACTCACGTATTGTGGGCCCCGATCGACGAATTGGCCACCGTTATCGGTAGGATCGATTTGTCTCCAGTAAACTTTCAATAGCTGCTCATACGTAATGACTTTAGGATTATATTCAATTTGAACGGCTTCCACATGTCCTGTCTGTTTCGTAGATACTTCATCATAGGTTGGATTCTTTTCCTCACCGCCTGTGTATCCGGAAATGACGGAATACACGCCATCCAGTTTTTCAAAAGGTGGTTCCATACACCAGAAGCATCCTCCTGCAAAGGTCGCAACCGCATGTTCTTCATCCACCATATCCAGCTTTACCGGCTCACTTCCCAATGACTTCTGGGTCATGCTTGCATACAGTTTAGGACCGAAAAAAGCCGCCAGACTCAATAGGAGTACCAGGCCGATTCCCATCATCACTTTTTTCATCGTCTCTCCTCCTTACTTATTTCTAAAGGTAACCTGAACCAAAAGGTGCTGCCCGACTTACCATCACTTTCGACTCCGATATCCCCACCATGAAGTTCAACAATTTCTTTGCAGATGGAAAGTCCTAATCCAGACCCTCCACTTGCTTTATTTCGAGACTTCTCCACCCGGTAAAAACGTTGAAAAATCGATCCCTGCTCTTCAAGAGGAACTCCTTTTCCTTCGTCTGTAACCGAAAACCTCATCATCCCCCCACCTTTGACAGCCCTAATATACAGCGTCGTTTGGTCAGGCGAAAAGGATAATGCGTTTTGTATTAAGTTGGTCATCACCCTTTTTATTTGAACAGGCATTAAAGAAACAAGGGGCAAAAGGTCATCATATTCCACTTTCACTTCAACATGCTTCTCTTGTAAAACCCGTTCAAACTGCTGAATGGTTTCGATCAGGAGTTTATCGATTGGTGTCGGATGTGGATTCCATGGCAACTTCCTGTTTTCCAACTGTGAAAATTCCAATACCTCTTCAATTAAATGACCCAGTTTTTCTGTTTCTGACAAAATGGTTTCGTAATATCTCTTTCGCGCTTCCTGATCTTCGATAATGTCATCGTTTAAAGCAGCAACAAAGGAATGAATCGATGATAAAGGTGTTCTGAGATCATGGGAAACATTCGCGATCAGTTCACTCTTGAACTTCTCTGATTCCCTTATTTCGTCGAACATTGCTTCTATTTTAGTGGACATATGATTAAAGTTAGCAGCGAGCTCTTTGATTTCCTGAGGTCCGCCTTCTGTCACCTTCACATCAAAGTCACCTTTAGCCATCCGCTCTGCTTCTTTGCTCATCTGCTTTACAGATTTTAACAAAGGCGATGTGATCATCAAATTCACTGCAAAGGAAAGGATCCCCGCCCCAAGTGTAATAAGGGAAAGCAGGATGATGATATTGGTTGAGATAAACATCTGAACATACGAGATTGTGAGAAATACTAAGATTACGGAGAGAGAAATCGTGTTGGCTAAAATAAGGAGGGTTCTAATTTTCATAGTGCTGCTGCCCCTCAAACTTATAACCTATTCCCCACACGGTTTTTATCCATTGCGGCTCAGAAGGATCTTCCTCTATCTTTTCTCTTAACCTGCGAATATGAACATTGATCGTATTGGCATCACCCAGATATTCATACCCCCATAAGGTTTCGAGCAGTTGGGACTTGGAGAACACCTGTGAAGGATGCTCTGCTAACAGGGTTAATAAATCGAATTCTTTCACAGTCATGTCAATTTCTTTCCCGGCCGCGACTACTTTTCGTTTATCTCGATCAATAAGTAAGTCTTTCCACTTAAGAACTTCCCTTTGAGCTTCCCGTTTTGGAGTGGAATTGGTCCTTCTTAATACGTTTTTGACACGGAGCAATAATTCCCGTGGACTGAAAGGTTTGGTGACATAGTCATCCGCACCTATGGTCAACCCATAAATCCGATCCTTCTCCTGTCCCAGAGCTGTCAGCATGATGATGGGGGTATCACTGTCTTCCCTGATCTTTTCAGCTGCCTGCCACCCATCCATTTCAGGCATCATAATATCCAGGATCACGATGTCCGGTTGGAATGTATGGTACCGTTGGATAGCTTCAATACCGTTAGAAGCAGTACTCACTTCATACCCATCCCTCATGAGATACCGAGCGCATACATCCACAATATTTTCTTCATCATCTACTAACAGGACTTTGTTTACCATGGTTTACTCTCCTTTACATCGCCTTACCTAATTCAGCACGACCGAAATCCACATTAAATTGTTTACACCATATCACAAT
Organism: Rossellomorea sp. y25; assembly: GCF_038049935.1. Lineage (NCBI taxonomy): Bacteria > Bacillati > Bacillota > Bacilli > Caryophanales > Bacillaceae > Rossellomorea > Rossellomorea sp. y25. The sequence goes on from NZ_CP145886.1 coordinate 3,865,015, forward strand.
CTCCATTCCTGATGATGCAGAATGATCTCCTGGAATCTCGTAATTTTGATTGCCTATGTTCCCCTTCAATTTACCCAGGGAAATTCCTTCTTTGGTTTTCTGACCTTCCTCTACTAAGTAAACGTAAAGATCCGGTCCATTGGTCACTTCAAAATTTTCCAATCGGATATTTTTATCTGATATACTCACTATCCCTTTTGCCTCGTGATTTTCATCTGCTCCCTGAAAGGTTCCGACTAATTCATTTATTTTCATTGTATCGTTTGTCATTTCGTCTGGCGAAGATGAATCGGTTTCTTTCATAGTATGCTCTCCCTGGTCTTTCATAATGGATCCGGAAGACGATGAAACTGGCTCTTCGTTCACGACCTTATCCATAAACAATGGGGAGATCAGCCACCATCCTACTCCCAAAGCTCCTGCTATAGCTATTCCCATCATCCATCTTTTCATTGAATCATCCCCTCACTATGATTAACGATAGTTTACTAAACAAACCTTATGGATTTTTAACGGAAATCTTAATTATTTCTTAAATGTGGCGCCGACTTCATTTTGGACAGTCACAAGCTAATCTGAGATAGTTAAAGATATCGAATGAAAAGGAGCAAAATCCATGCTACTATTTATATTTTTGCTGATCGCTATGATTGTGATTGCCTTCCTGGTTCTCCGATTCTACCCCGCATTTGGCAAGAAGCCTTCCCTTGAACGCGTTCAATCATCACCTCAGCATTCAAAAGGCTCATTTAAAAATCCCATTCCAACCTCTATGGATACCAGCTTTTCCACGTCTCTTACAATGATTCGGGATCTTATGAAAAGAACTGGTAACCGTAAACCTGATCGCGATATTCCAAGTGTTGGATTTCCGTCCTTTGACCATCCTCATTCCGTCACGAATGTAACCTGGTTTGGACATTCAGCTTCTCTCGTTGAAATGGATGGAAAAAGACTACTTCTTGATCCAATGTTTGGTCGTGCGCCATCCCCGTTTCCATGGATAGGAGGAAAACGGTATAGCAAAGAGCTTCCTTTTGAAAAAGATGAACTGCCTTCCATCGATGCTGTAGTTTTTTCCCATGATCATTACGATCATCTCGATTATGGCACCATTCGAAAGCTTCGAGGCAAAGTGAAGCAGTTTTTTGTTCCCATCGGAGTAGGGAGTCATCTTGAGAGATGGGGAATCCATTCTGATCACATTACAGAGCTTGATTGGTGGGACGAGGTTGAGTGGAATGGTCTTACTCTGGCTTGTACCCCGGCAAGACATTTTTCCGGCAGAAGCTTACATGATCGTAATGCTACCTTGTGGTGTTCATGGTGTCTCATCGGGAACTCCTCCAAAATCTTTTTCAGCGGAGATAGTGGATATGGACATCATTTTAAAGAGATTGGCAGTGTATACGGGCCATTCGATTTGACCTTGATGGAATGTGGTCAATATGATCCCAGGTGGGCACCGATTCATATGCTCCCAGAAGAAACTGTACAAGCCCATATTGATGTGAAAGGGAAGCAGCTTTTACCCATTCATTGGGGAGCATTCACGTTATCCTTTCATGAATGGACCGACCCGATCAAACGTGTGACAAAATGCGGTGCAGAACACGGGGTTCCTGTTGTTACTCCAAGGATAGGGGAAACCTTTCTTGCTGGAAATGATTCTTACCCTACATCCAAATGGTGGGAAACAACTTAAATGCATCATGAACAAACGATCGCCTAGTTGTATACACTATCTAAGAACCGTAAAGTAGGCGATTATACTATGAGCAAAGAACAAAAAGCCACATTCGGAGCATGGGTTGCTGCAATCGGAACGGTCATTGCCGCTGTTGGCAGTACCCCTATTAAGAGCATTCCAGAAGATACTTTAAACTCGTTCAATCTCGTAGGAAATGAACTGCAAGCAACAGGAAATGCTTTAGAGGCAGATGCAATAGATGACTTTACCCTGACGAAAGCAGGGAATCAAATTCAAGCTATTGGAAACGTAACCGTTATAGCCGGCATACTCATTAAGTTTAACGATATTACGAAGCAAGAGCTGAACATTAAAGGAAATCTTCTCCAGGCATTAGGGGGAGGGGCTGCACTTGCCGATTCATTTGATGAAGAACATACGTTAGAAGAGCTATATTCTATATACGGTAATCTTCTCCAGATTATTGGTAATTCCCTTCAGGCCATCGCTGGAATCCTCGAATTAAATGAAAGAGACAGCGGTAATATTAATGTGGCGGGAAGCTGGATCCAAGCAGTCGGTGCGATCATTTCCGCATTAGTTCAAACAAAAGAGTCATCCTCATAAAGTTGTTTTACATACTCATTATTTGTTATTTGAGATGTAGAGCAACTAGGTTAGCTGCTCTATATTTAGATAAAGAGGAATTGTGTTCCTCCTACTCAAAAAATCCACATAGGCCTATTTACCTAAAATCTCTCTATATAGGTTAATGCCCATACCTTTTTGTTTGAGGGCGAATATTCATAACCATAGATAGAGAGGAGGTTTATGCTATGAATGATTTTCACAATACCGGTTATGAAACATTTGTGGATTACAATGATATACGCCGCCCCATCGGACGCGTGGGGTTTGGAAGACCTGGATTCGGCTTCGGGGGATTTGGAAGACGCCCGTTCGGATTTGGATTTAACCCGTTTTTAGGAGGACTTGCTGGTGGACTGCTGGGAGCCGCCCTTTTAAGTCCTATCGGTTATGGTTATGGTTATGGATACGGATATCCACCACCTTATTATGGTTATCCTCCTTATCCCTATTATTATTAATAAATTCATACCAAAAAGGAGCCAGTGCACTTATTCACCGTACACTGGCTCCTCTTTATTAAAACCTTGATTATTCCTATATTGGAGTAGTCACTGCAGATTTTTTGAAGCCTAAAGGACAGCCTCAGCAATGAGCTCATATGATCTTACTTTATCTTCAAACTTGTATACATTGGTAATAATCATAAATTCATCTGTCTGATAGATTTCACTCAGCATATGAAGCTCCTCCCTCACTTTTTGAGGTGTCCCTATAATGGCTCGCTTTCGATTTTCCTTCACTTTTTCTTTTTCCAACTCTGACAGCGTTCTTGCTTTTACTTCTTCCTTGGAGGGAATTCCCGTGTCTCTTCCCTTTTCTACCGATAACAGCCACAAATCTTGAGTGAGGGCAATTTCTTCAGCTTCTCCTTGCGTTGGAGCACAGACGATAAAGATACAAACATTGCTCTTAGGTTGGGATAAAGACAGGGAAGGCTGAAAATGAGAATGATAATAGTCCAGAGCCCTTTTCCCATTTACAGGATTGATAAAGTGACCATATGTGAAAGCGGTACCCTGCTCAGCAGCCACGCGTGCTCCCCTATGGGTGATTCCTAATATCCAGGGAAGCGGGGGCCTCGTCACTTTTGGATAAGCCTTGACTGCTTGCTCATCCGAGTGATGTAAATAAGCTTGAAGCGCTTCCACCTGACCCGGAAACTCATTCATACTCTTCTTCAATCCATCCGTCAGAGCCAGACGTGTCTCATACGAACCACCAGGCGACCGGCCGATTCCGAGATCGATTCGATTGGGAAAAAGGGTCTCCAATACATTAAAGTCCTCCGCGATTTTGTAAGGGCTATATTGCGGAAGAAGTACGCCACCGGATCCGACCCGAATCGAACTCGTCATAGAAGCAATATGAGAAATTAACACTTGAGGAGCAGAACCGACAATCCCATTCGTATTATGATGCTCTGCGACCCAAAAACGTGTATACCCGAGCTCCTCGGTTCGCTGCGCAAGAGTCACCGTATTTTGAAACGCCGTCCGCGCATCCTCCCCCCTCGAAATCACAGACTGATCCAATACACTCAACTTCATTAGATGCCACTCCCCTGCAATCTAGATATCACTTAGTATGTCCCCATCATTATCACACGAATTTCCCATCAAATAAAAAACCTTGCCTGAGGGACGGACCTTGGAACATAAGAGTGCAAACGAATTTTCGTGTTGCAGGATGGATTTAACGCTTTGGAATAAGGCTTTCGATGATAATGTGCAAGAGGGACGGACCTCATTTGAGGTCCGTCCCTCTTGCCTTACAAGCTTAGATAGATTCGGTTGCCTGATGGGTCTTCGGTCAGGAGTTTTCCTCTTTGTTCCTGGATGGTTGCTCCTATGGATTCCAACTGGCGGATGATGGTTGTTCGTTTTTCTTCTGATGGAAAATGTAAGGTGAACCAGTTAAGACCGACACTGTTTTCAGCTGGTCTCGGAGCCCCGACCCCGTTCCAGGTGTTCAGTCCGATATGATGATGGTATCCACCTGTTGATATGAATAGTGCCTGATTTCCAAATCGACTGACTACATCGAAGCCAAGTCCCTCGCCGTAAAATTCTTCAGTTGATTTTAAATCTGAAACATGCAAATGGATATGCCCCATAACGGTGCCGGTAGGAAGCCCATCCCACGATTGTCCATCGGCCTCAGCCAATATTCCCCGTGCATCGATCGGATCGACGGTCATCTCTACTTGATTTCCATTCCATTTCCAGTCAGATGAAGGACGGTCCCTATAAATCTCAATTCCATTTCCATCAGGATCTGATAAATACAGTGCTTCACTAACAAGGTGGTCAGATGACCCCAGTTGTATATTCAGCTTAATAAAATGTTCTAATATTTTTCCAAGATCTGTTCTATTCGGCAACAACAGGGCAAAGTGGTACAAACCTGTTGTTCTGGCCTGCTTAGGTGTCACATCTTCAGGTTGCTCCAGAGATAATAGTGGGTGTATGCCATCTACCGTGAGAGTCGCTCTTTTATCTGTTCCTTCCAACAATTTAAATCCAATTACTTCTTGGTAAAAGTCAAGAGATCGCTCCAAGTTTTCGACTTTTATATTTACTTCCCCAACAAATGTATGTGGTTCTTTATGAAAGTTCATCTTTATTCCTCCCATTCATTCTGACTGTGAAAACTTCTGATCTATTGAGAACAATGACTCCTTAGCCACGACAAAATAGATTGAGATCGCAAGCAGGGCTAAATCCAATTCATATCCTGCCATCTGCCCATTTCCTAAGAAACCAGCAGCTAATTTCACTTTTACGATTGCTCCTGCCATGACGAACGCAAATAGTACTGCAACAATCCGTGTACCAAATCCCAGGATCATCGCCAGTCCGCCGACCAACTCAATGATTGCGACTGCATATGCTGTAAATCCCGGCAGCCCTAAGCTATGAAAGAAACCGGCCGTATTTTCAATCCCTCCCTGAAACTTAGTCAAACCGTGAATAAAAAAGGTGCTTCCTAGAAATATTCTTAAAATAAATGCCCCTATTAAGTGATTCTGTAACATTGTATATTCTTCCTTCCTTTTTGTTATTTTATTAAAGTTAGTTACTTTATGTAACTTATATTATTTTAATAACTATGTACTGTCAAGTAATTAAATTACTAAAATGTTGGTGATGTGGTATACTAGTTACAAAGAAGGAGGCGCCTGACAGAGTGAAACAATCAGAAATTTGTCCAAGGTTCGAAAAAGCAATCGGCATCTTAAGTCAACGATGGACAGCACTCATCATCTATCAATTGCTTTCCGGTCCACAACGAAACTGCACCATCAAAGACGCAATCGGCATCAGTGGCAGACTTCTCTCAGAGAGATTAAAGGATCTTGAAGAAGAAGGAATCGTAAAACGAGACGTTTACCCTGAAACACCAGTGCGTATAGAATATTCTTTAACGAAAAAGGGGTACTCTTTAGAACCTTTAATGAAAGATATAGAGAAGTGGTCCCAGGAGTGGATTGAGAAGGAATGAAAACTCGTCAGGTTATTGGCGGGTTTTTTTGTTTGTGTTTTCGGGGTGGGCTTTCATCGAATAATAGGATGTATTGTGTTCCTTTTTTGGTGCCTGTTGTGGGGAGATTTAGGGATTGGAGGAGTCTTTTTGCAACATGAGAAGAATTGATTTTCAAAAAATTTCTTAGTTCCGCGTTATTTATTTTAGGACCAATCAAAAGTTCATAGTCTTTGAGGGCATGGATGTGAGCATTAATCTTTTCATTTTTACAATTCATACAAAACCATTTGCCATATTTCCTTGCTAACGGCCGATAATTGCACTCTTCACATATGACCCCCTTTAATAGCTCACCCTCTGTAATGTTAAATCTCTCTAAGACAGAGAAATCAGGCTCTTCGTGTTGTCTTTTTAAGCTGCGAATGATTTTTTTAATTTCTTTAGGCGCGGCCTTCTCTTTTCGAAGAGAGTTCTCAATATATCTCACCTTGCCCAATAGAGAACTTCGATGGATGACGATTTTTTGAAGGGTTTTGTTATCTGGAGAGGTTTTAATGATAGTCCGATCGTTGCCCATGACTACGCAAGAGAAAACGGGGATGGAGGGCAACCCATTCTCTTTCAACCATTTCAATAGCTGACTTTCTTGTCGTTTGATTTGGATCGTAGGGTCCGGTAAAGCTGATTCAAATCCATCTTTTGTTTGTATAAGTTGATTGAAGATAGGATCGAAGTAAGCAGTGCCAGCAAGGTATTTGACTTCGATATTGAGGATGAATTTGGTTGTAATGGGTTGGGTGTCTATTTGAAAAAAGCTATCTTTGCAGGGGATTCTGAGATCGTGGAGAATGTAGTATTTTTTAGGGTCTAAAAAGCTTAAAGTATAATCTAGTGCTTTCTCTCCTTTGAATCCTGCCATTCTTTTACCAAGTTCTTCGGATATCAGAAGGAGTTTAGGGTGGTTAAGGGGAAGTCTGCGGAGTAAAGCTTGTAACATCAGGATGATTCGAGGTATTATTCGTTCTTTTTCGATCATTTTATCACTCCAATCGGGTTTTATATTACATGTATTCTCCATAAACTGCAGAAAATCCTGCTTCGAGATGGTGGATTTGAATTTTATCAGCGAAATATTAAATTTATCAGCGAAATTCACGATTTATCAGCGAAATTCCCATTATATCAGCGAAATCTCAATTTTATCAGCGAACGCCCTTTTCCTCCAGATACCCTCCCCTTACCACACCAAAAAAAATCATTCCCATTCCCCTCCACCCATAGTATATTTAGAGAAGCGAAATAACTTGACTGCGAGGGACGGACCTTTATGTGGAAAAATAAAAATGTATGGATATTATTGATAGGTGAATTTATAGCAGGTCTAGGATTGTGGTTAGGGATCATCGGTAATCTGGAGTTCATGCAGGAAAAGGTGCCTTCCGATTTTCTGAAATCGGTGATTCTCGCTTCGGGACTGCTTGCCGGTCTTGCTGTTGGACCTTTAGCCGGCAGAATTACGGATCAGGCAAATAAAAAGAAGGTGATGCTCATCTCAGGCTTCACCAGGGCATTAAGTGTTGTTTTCATGTTGATTGCGATCAATACTGGCTCGGTGCTGTGGATGGTCGTTTTCTTAGTGAGCATTCAAATTTCTGCCGCGTTCTATTTCCCTGCTCTTCAAGCAGCCATCCCCATGGTGGTGAAAGAGAAGGAATTGCTTCAAATGAATGGGGTCCATATGAATGTGGCCACCCTTTCAAGAATACTTGGTACGGCGTTAGCTGGAATTCTATTGGTGGTTATCTCCTTATCGATGCTCTACCTATTATCATTAGTGGCCTATTTAGCACTATTCGTCATGACCTGGTTCCTTACAATTGAAGAAACGTCAACTTCCAAACAGCAAGGTGAAAAAACAAAAGGGGCGGGCTTCAATGAAGTATTCCCTGTCATTAAAGGGCTGCCCATCGTATTTATGACCCTTGTGATGACGTTGATCCCCCTGCTGTTTATTGGTGGATTCAACCTGATGGTTATCAACATCAGCGAGCTACAGGATAGCTCAGCTATTAAAGGTTGGATCTATACCGCCGAAGGGATTGCCTTTATGACAGGTGCTTTTGCTGTAAAGAAAATGGGTGAAAAGGTGTCACCCTACAAAATCTTATTCTTCTTCAGTTTCGTCATCGGCATTGCGCAACTGCTCCTTTATTTTGCGACCAGCCCGTTTTTATCTGTGCTGGCATTTACTGTTTTTGGTTTTGCAGTAGGATGCTTTTTCCCGACGGCTGCCACGATTTTTCAAACGCGGGTGCCAAAAGAATTTCACGGCCGTTTCTTTTCGTTTAGAAACATGCTCGACAGACTGATTTTCCAAGTTGTGCTCCTCTTGACAGGACTGCTATTGGATCTTGTGGGACTGCAGATCATGACCGTATTATTCGGATGTTTATCCCTCTTTATGACAGGACTTTTTTACTCAAGATATCGACAGCTTAGAACGACCACTTTATCGGAACAGGCTGTTAATCAATGAGAAGCTCACAAAAGTGAGCTTTTTTTGTATAAGAATGAGAATTATTATCAATACTATATAAAAAGAAGACAACCACGCCTATGGTTGCCTTCCCTTCCATTACATACCAGGATCGAATGTTTTACAATCTGTTTCTTCGCTATTATGGGCTTTGTTCCCTTTGTGACTGACAACGAAAATCTGGTCGGCAGAGCACTTTTTGCCTTCACGGTTGTATTTGCAGTTGCTTACTTCACATAGTACGTCTTGTGCCATGGTATTTACACCTCCCCTGTTAGTGTTTAGAATTCACTTTTTTTGTCCTCTTCATACTCATTTTGTCATGAAACTCCTGTTATCATTTTCTTTGACCACTATTATTGAGGTGTTTTTTATCTTACAAAGTATCTTCCTACTTATACAAAAATTTAGGTGCGGGGTTCCATCCCCCCGCTTTTTTTATGTCTAAATAACTCATTTTTTCCAAAAACAGGTCTTTCGACTTTCGAATATTCTGTTTATTTGGTTTATTCTGTAAAAGAATGACGAATAAGGTTTAGGAGGAATTTTATGAAGAATGCATGGTTGAAAATGGTATTCACCACCTCACTTTCGATTCCGCTTCTGACAAGTGGATTCGCTACCTCTACTGTTGTAAATGCAACAGAGCCATCCAACACACTTCCAGAAATTAAGGTTGAAAACGGAATGACTCAGCCTGTCTTTTCCCATCAAGATGCAATCATTGAAAGAGTCTTTGTAGAAACCTCAACAGATAGTGATCGAGATGGAAAACCGGATCGCGTCCGGGCAGACATCATCCGACCGAAGGAAACAAATAACGGTCTGAAAGTACCAGTTATTTACGAAATGAGCCCCTATCGTTCAGGCATCAAGAATGTACCTGTTTATGATGTAGATGTTGAATTAAATACTGTACCACGAAAAGGGAAAGGAGAGACTGGAAAACCTCAAGCAGATCTTCGTGGCTACTATGATGATTATTTTGTACCGAGGGGTTACGCTGTTGTGTTGGCAGAAAGCGTAGGGACAGGGTTGTCTGATGGGTGTCCGACAACGGGAGATCAACATGAAATCCTTGGTACCCGTGCCGTCATTGATTGGTTGAATGGACGGGCAGATGCTTACAATGCTGATGGTGAGAAAGTATCGGCAGACTGGTCCACTGGAAATGTAGGCATGACCGGTGTGTCCTACAACGGGACTCTTCCCAATGCTGTAGCCACTACAGGAGTGGAAGGACTTAAAACCATTGTACCTATAGCAGCGATCAGCTCATGGTATGATTATTATCGCTCTAATGGCGCGGTCATTGCTCCCGGGGGATACCAAGGGGAAGATGCAGACAATTTAGCCGAGGCCGTTCTCACGAGAGATACTCCCGAAGCATGCCGGCCTATCATTGAGGACTTAACCTCCGGGCAGGATCGAACATCTGGAGACTATAACAGCTTCTGGAGTCAACGTGACTACACCAAAGACGCTGACAAAGTGGAAGCCAGTGTATTCATGGTTCATGGTTTAAATGATTGGAACGTAAAAACAAAACATTTCTCGGACTGGTGGAAAGCTTTGGAGAAGAATGATGTTCCACGTAAAATGTGGCTGCACCAAGGTGGACATACCACTCCTTATTATTTTAGACAAGATGCCTGGTTACCTACACTAAATAAATGGTTTGATTATTGGTTGTATGATATCAATAATGATGTTATGGATGAGCCGATGATCGATATTCAACGTGAAGATCGATCCTGGGGCACTGAAGAAAACTGGCCGGTTCCAGGTACAGAAGAAGCTAAACTATATTTACATCCAGATCAGGATGGAATCGGTGGAAACTTCAGCCTGAAACCTGTCCCGAATAAGAATAAGCAGAGTCAATCCTTTGTGGATAATGCCCTGATAAAAGCGGAAACGTTAGCTGAAAATCCTGACATGCATTCTGACAACAGGCTTTCCTATACTACCTCTCCTTTAACAAAGGCGGTTCGTCTGAGTGGAACCCCTGAAATATCCCTTAGGGCAAGCATCAACGAGCCAACAGCCAACTTAACCGCACTGCTCGTTAAATATGATTCTGATAACTCGGTCGAGATTGTAACCCGTGGGTGGATGGACCCTCAAAATCTTCGAAAAGACGATCGTTCAATTGCCTTGACACCAGAACGGGAATATACCTTTACATGGGATATGCAGCCCGACGATTATGTGTTTAACGAAGGAGAAAGATTAGGGGTCATCATCCTTTCAAGTGATTACCACTATACTTTACGTCCTGATCCCGGAACGATCATTACCATTGATCCCGAGAGAAGTCATATAACCCTCCCTCTTTTAAATGGAAAAAAAGCATTAGCGTGGGAATAATCATTAAAACAAGAAAAGCAGAGGTTGTGATCCTCTGCTTTTCACTTTCTCTTTCATATCTCCAGAACCTCTGCACTTTCTTCCCTCGCACATCTTGCTTTCTTCGTAACAAATTTATAAGCCAGAACCGTCAGTAAAACCACCAAGGCGCAAATAATATACAAAGCAGAAAATCCAAGCTGAAACGAAAAGACTCCCAACACAAACGATCCCACGGCAATCCCCAGATCGTAAAAAATAAAGAATGTTGCGGTCGCATGCCCCGTCCTTTTTTTTGGTGCGGCCTGTATGGACATCGTCTGAAAGCTTGGAAGAAGTGCCCCATATCCGAGTCCGATGAGTGTTCCAGCAATCAATAATAGAACGACGGAATGTGTGACACTCAACAAAATCAAACCAATGGCAAAAATAAATAAGGATGGATAGATGACTGCATCCGGTCCTGATCGGTCGAATAAACGTCCTGTAAATGGGCGTGAAAGCAACATGGCCGCTGCGAAAACAACGAAAAATAAGCTGACTGATTCAAATAAACCGATGGATTTGGCGTAGACCGAAATAAACGACATGATGCCTGAGTATGCAAATGAGGTTAAAAATCCTACAAGTGCAATCGGGATCGCTTTAACTTCCACCAAATCCTTAAAGGTTAAGCGTCTGGAGTCCATTGTTTCAACCACATCCCCCTCCATGACCTGAATGCCGAAAGAACAAATGAATCCAATGACTATGACGAATGCAAGCCCCAAGAACAAGGTCGTATATGGAATCCACTGAATAAGGGCTAACGAAATGAACGGTCCGACGACAACAGCCAAGTTCATCGACATAGCGAAGTAACCCAGCCCTTCTCCCTTCCGATGAGGGGGAATCATGTCTGCGGCGATCACGACTAAAACCGTCGAGCTGATACTAAACCAAATCCCATGAAAAAAGCGAAGCCCCATTAACAGATAAAAATCATTGACCCAAAAGTACAAGAATGAGGAGATGCCAAAAAATAAAACGCTGATGATGAGCGTTTTGCGTTTCCCTAACCATTCAATCATTTTACCGGAAAATGGTCGGACAATGATCGCTGATAATAAAAAGATGGTAGTAGCGAGTCCTGCCTCCCCTTCCGTTCCTTGAAGTTCATCGATCACGTAAAGGGGTAGGACCGTTAACAACGAATAAAATACAAGAAATATAAGAAAGTTGTTTACTAGTGCCATAAAAAATGGTCGTGTCCATATAGTTGATGGAGTTGAATGACTCATAAAATTCTCCTTCGTTTAATTAGTTGTTATACTAATTATATCCACAACATGTATATTTGTAAATGTAGTTGTTGTGACAAGTAATTTCGTTTTCTTTTATTAAACCTCTCTAAAACCCTCCATTTCATGTATGATAAAAGGAAGAAAAATTGAATGCAGTAGGTGAAAACAGTGACTATGTCCCGCGATGAATCTATCGGCTTGTACACGAGCCATACAGTGAAGAATATTATTCGATTCCTTACCCTGCATCTGAAGGAATTTGATGTTACGCCCGAACAGTGGACGGTTCTAAAGCGCTTAGCGGAACAGGATGGAATCAGTCAGAAAGAACTTGCCATCAAATCAGAAAAAGATCAGCCAACCCTGACGAGAATCCTGGACATCTTGGAACGGAAAGAACTGATATACAAACAGAGGAACCTGGAAGATAGAAGGTCATTTTTAATTTTTATCTCGCAGAAAGGCATGTCTGCCAAGGATGAGCTGTCCCCTTTTATAGAAGGTTTATACGACGGAACGATTCTTAAAGGTATATCGGAGGAGAATTTAGAAGTATATAAGAGCGTCCTTTCCCAAATGAATGAGAACATTTCAAGAAAATAAAAACCATTACTTAATAGGAGTGTGACCATGAAAAAAATACCGATTGCCCTGCAAATGTATACTCTGCGAAATGAAACGGAAAAGGATTTTACAGGGACACTTCAACAAGTGGCCGGGTTGGGATATGAGGGTGTTGAGCTGGCCGGCCATGGCGGGTTATCCGCGAAAGAACTTAAGGGCACACTCGATAGTTTGGATCTCCGTGTCGCTTCAAGTCATATTCCTCTCTCTGAACTGAGAAACGATGTCCAGAAAGTGATTCATGATCAATTGGAGCTGGGCAGCAGCTATATTGTCTGTCCTTATCTTCCACCTGAAGAGAGAACAGAGAAGCATTATGTTCATTTGATTGATGATTTAAATTCAATTGGGGAATTATGTTTTAACGAAGGGATCACCCTTTGCTATCACAATCACGATTTTGAACTAACCACCCTATCGACGGGAAAACCGGCACTGGAAATGATTTTGAATGAAACGAACCCTCACTGGGTAAAGGCAGAGTTTGATATTTACTGGCTGACCTTTGCTGGAGAAAAGCCGGTGGAATGGTTGAAACGATATCAGGGACGAACCCCTCTTGTACATTTGAAAGATATGACGTTGGACGGGGAACGATTTTTTGCTGAACTGGGAACGGGAGGTGTGGACCTCGCTTCTGTTCTCGACTATGGTATCCATAGTGATGTGGATTGGTGGATCGTCGAACAGGATCAGTCCAAGATTTCCCCTATTGAAAGCGTCAGGATGAGTTTGGATTATTTGCGTCAAAACAACATATAATGTAAAAAGGAGAGCCTGACCAACAGGCTCTCCTTTTTACATTATATTATTTTGGCCACTATTTTCCCTTTCACATGGCGTTCTGATAAACGGCTCAATGCTTTAGGAACTTCTTCAGGTCGGATGGTTTCTTTCAGCATCGCATCTAATTTTCCTTGTTCCAATAAGGAAAGCATGTCATCCCCGATGACGGCAAAATCTTTCTGAGCGATGACATCATTTGATTGGTGTGCTGCCGCCAGGGCAATCTCATGGTAAGAAACCACTTTAGTGAATGATTTGATTTTGGTGAAATCAGGCGCACCAGCAATGTATACCATGTGACCCATGTATGCCAGAGCATCTAGAGAGTCTGTTGCACTCTGTCTGCTGACCGCGTCCACCACGGCATCCACTCCCCGTCCATTGGTTATTTCCAACACTTTTGCATTCACGTCTTCTTCACGATAATCGATGACGAAATCTGCCCCGAGGGATTTTACATATTCATGATTGTGACCGGAAGCAGTGGATATGACAGTCTTACCTGCAAGTTTCGCAAGCTGCACGCCAAACCCTCCTACTCCACCGGCACCGCCATGGATCAGAATTGTATTTACCTGATCGAACGGTAATTTACGATGAAGTGCCTGATAAGCTGTGTAACCTGCCGTCGGAAGAGCCGCAGCATCTTCAAATGACACACTTTCAGGAATGCGTGAAACGGTATGCGCATTGATAATCGCGTATTCCGCATATCCTCCTTTTTTGGTAAAGTCACCGTGGTAAACGACTCGATCTCCCTTCTTCCATTCGGTCACTCCCTCACCTGTCTCTACTACCACTCCTGCCACATCAAGACCGAGAATATGCGGATAGGACCAGGCAGGCATCCCATTGGTCGCTGTCTTATAATCAACCGGATTCAACCCGACTGCATGGACTTCCACAAGAAGTTCTCCCTTTTGTGGCGAAGGTGTTTCGATTTCCTCCACCTTCATGTCTTTCCATAAACCTTTATCGTGTAAAAGTAATGCTTTCATATCTATTCATCTCCCATTAGAGTTTATAATTAATTTTTGTATATGGTATATAATATATACTATATACTTGTTACACAAGCAGGCACTATTTAGTATCCTAGTTACCGTTTAGAAACCAAGGAGGTACTCAAATGAAACAACTAAACCCCGAATACCAATGCGCCATTGACTTGGTCATCGATGTTATAGGAGGTAAATGGAAAGTACTCATACTGTGGAATTTAAACGAAGGGGTGAAGAGATTTAACGAATTGAAGCGTTCTCTCCCGAACATCACTCAAAAAATGCTTACCCAGCAGCTTCGGGAGCTGGAAGAGCACGGCCTGGTCACGCGGATGGTCTATCAGGAAATCCCGCCGAAGGTCGAGTATTCTACGACAGATATGGGGAAGAAGCTGCAAACAACTCTTTTTGAAATGTGTAAATGGGGCGATGAGTATGCGGAGCAAAAAGGGATCGAGATGAATCGCTGTTGGACGACTTATAATTTTATGGAGAATAATCAGTAGCACTAAAAAGGACTTGTCACAGAAGACAAGTCCTTTCATGATTATTTGGATAGAATCTGCCTGAGAGCCTTTTCCAATGTACCATATTGAAAAACGAATCCTGCTTTTTCCAACCGTTCCGGAATGACCCATCTGCTTTTCAGGACCAGTTCGGTTTCTGTTTTGATTAACAAGGCACCTGCTTCAAGCATCCATTTAGGGGTCGGGAGCCCTATCTTCTTGTTCATAACGCTCCTTACGTGTGCCATCAATTCACGGTTGGTGACTGGATTTGGAGATGAACAGTTAAACACTCCATTTAACTCCTTCTCTTCATTCAGAAAAAGAATGATCTGAAACAGATCTTCTACATGGATCCAACTGAATCTCTGATCGCCAGGCCCCTGCACACCTCCCAGACCAAATTTGACCAGATTCTTATATGGTGTCATCACACCGCCATCCGGCCCTAATACGATGGCGATTCTCAAAGCCGCCTGCCTGGTTGCTGGTAATGAAAAAGAGAAGAATGCTTTCTCCCATTTTTTTGCTACTTCAACAGAGAAGCCCGTACCGATATCTCCATTTTCCTCCGTCATGGGCCGGTCCTCTGCATGACGATAAATCGTTGCAGTGCTGGAATTGATCCATAAAGGAGGTGGATTCTGACACTGTAAAAGGGCATTCCCCAATATTTTCGTTGTTTCCGTCCTGGACCTGAAAATTTCGTCTTTATTTTTTTCATTGTAACGGCAGTCGACTGATTTTCCTGCAAGATTGATGAGCATATCCGCATCTTCTAATGACTGAACAATGTCATTGGGACGATCCCAGGAAACATGGGGAGACTGTCTTGAAATGATGGTCACTTTATAGCCCTTCTCAAGGAATTTCTTCTGAAGATACTGGCCGATAAAACCTGTTCCCCCCGCTATGACGATTTTCTTTTCCACAGTATCAACCCATTTCATTTGTGAATAATTTCACATTCATCATACCAAATCCTGTAACAAAATCAAACTGAATCTTTCCTTATTCCACCATGTACCTGAACACATGAACAACTATGTAAACTCTTTTGATAATGGAGGAATAAGCAAAATAAAACAGAATGGAATGCAGTTGGACTAATTTTTCCCCTTACAAACAAAGCCTGCGATCAGATTTAAGATCGCAGGCTTTCCTTTTTCAATAAAAGGTCTTGAAGCAAAGGTTTGTCAACTCTATATTCCCTACAATATTCAACATCTTTTCCCAGGAAATGATGTCGGTTGACCAAGGATGGTGTCGTTAAAATACACTTTATGTATTTTTCAGGATAACCAATATATGTGATTTTCTATCCGTTATCCCCGCTCGAAAGGCAGCGTCATACACCTGATCCCACCACCGCCCTTTTCAAGCTCATTCACATCCACTTCAATCAAATTCTTGCCTTTCAATTTCGGGTGATCTTTCACTATTTTTTTACTCGCTTTCGTGCTTACCAAAAGGGTTTCGGGGTCAAGATTTAAGAAATTAATATCAGCAACCGTATGCTTTACGTCATCCGTCCATAGAACCTCAAAGCCCTGGCGCTTAATAAATTCCTCCATCATCACATACCGGCCACCCTTTTCATTGATGATTTGTACTGGGAAAAGTCTCATATAACTCTTCGCAATCATCAGGTCTGACCCGGCCACATTGCAGTTCATATCCAAATGCATGGTTTCCCCCGTTCGAGGTAGATCGATGATTCCAATCTCAGAAAATCCTGCTTGAAAGACTTTCTGCTTTATCTTCTCTATACTTTCAATACTTGTACGCATTCCCGTATTGATAAAGACAGCGTCTTTATTCAAAACGAATACATCACCGTTTTCCAATGCCTTCAAACCATTATTATCGCTGATTGAAAACGTCTTTTCGTCCAACCACGATTGAAACAGCTCATGACTATGAATGTATTCAGGGGCTCTCATTGTAATCCCCGCATCTCCTGGAATCACAGTATTTCCGTACACACAGGCCAAATCGCGTACAAATACCCGGTTGATCAGCTGGTGATTGAGTGCAGCATTCTCACCCGTCAGGTATTCAGAGTAATTAATGACCGTTACCCCCGCGTCTTCCATCGCCCTGATCATTCCCACGTGGTTTTCTTGAGCTTTTTCCTGGTTAACGGGCTTCTCCCATCCCACATAATCCGCGGTTCTTTGATCGGGTACATCCGATGTAGAAGGCGAACACACCAACACCGTCTTTAATTCTCCATGTTCACTCCAGCAATTCGGATTAATCTTCAAGATGATCCAGCCTCCTTAGTTTCAGTCATCCTTACTTTTTCCTTTCTCATGGAAATCATTCTGTTCGCTTCACATAATTCATGAGTCCCAATGTCAAACTATGAAGGTTAAAGGTCAGGTGAAAAACATATGAGTAAGTGTACAAATCAAACGAATCTATCATGGTGGCAGCTTTCCTTGATTGGAGTGGGCTGTATCATCGGAACAGGGTACTTCCTGGGGTCAGCCATCCCCATTCAAAAGGCGGGCCCCTCCGTTCTGATTGCCTATTTAGTGGCCGGAATTGGAACATGGATGGTGTTTCAGGCCCTTGCAAAGTTAACGGCCCATCATCCTGAAAAGGGGTCCTTCCGTACTTATGCAAAGCAGGCTTACGGATCATGGGCAGGGTTCAGTAACGGCTGGGTCTATTGGTCGGCAGAAATGCTCATCATGGGGAGTCAACTAACCGCTCTTGCTCTCTTTGCCCAATTCTGGTTTCCTACTATTCCTCTGTGGATCTTCACCGCAGTATTTGCAGGTCTTGGATTATTGATTATCCTGATGGGTGTGCAGAAAGTAGAGCAAATGGAGAATCTGTTTGGAATCATGAAAGTAGCGGCCATCTTGATGTTTGTCATCATCGCTTGTGCTTCCATGTTCGGGTGGCTAGGAATCGGTGGGGCGGCTCAGCAGCTTCAATCTCCATTAAAAGAAGTTCTTCCACAAGATGGGAAAGGGCTTTGGCTCGCCCTTCTTTTTGCCTTTTATGGATTTGGAGGAATTGAAGTGATGGGTTTAATGGCTCAGGAGCTCAAGGATCCCAAGGAGGCACCAAAGTCCGGGAATATCATGCTTCTCATTTTAACGATCCTTTATCTTTTATCCTTTTATCTCGTATTAAAGCTCGTTCCTCTCGGCAGGATTGATTCGAATGAAAGTCCATTTCTTACGGCCCTTAAACAATATGACCTTCCCTGGGTCCCGCATGTATTCAATGCCATTCTGATTATTGCCGGGTTCTCCACCATGGTCGCTTCTTTGTACGCGGTCACGACGATGCTCGTGGCATTGGCAGAAGAAGGAGATGCTCCGAAGGTTTTCGCCAAAAAAGGGAAAATGAAGGTTCCCCTGCCTGCTTTCGGACTCACTACCCTGGTTGTCGCTCTTTCGATTGTGATTGCCATGCTCCTGCCGGATAAACTATTCGAGTATGTCACTACAGCGGCGGGGCTCATGCTCCTTTACACATGGATATTCATTCTCGCTTCCTTTCACAAGCTGATGAGCAAAACCGGTTGGGACCGCATCCAAACACTCTTTGCTCTCACTCTCATTTTATTGGCCATCAGCGGTACACTACTTGATCATGTGAGTCGCATAGGGTTCTTTGTAAGCATCGGATTCATCATGGTGATTGCGATAGCGACATTCATAAAAGGAAAAAGAGCTAAAGCCGGAACGCTTTAACTCTTGATTTTCTTTTGGCTATTTAAAAATGGACATTTCGAAAGTGAAGAATCGTCGTCACTAAGATAATATTGTTTCCATTCGTAGTTATCTTCCTGCCCATACCATTTCAGGCTTGGATGCGGCTCTGCCTCATCATATTCAATAAGACGCTTCCGAATGACTTTCTTTAATTTCTGTCCGAATGCAGTGGAAGAGTTAATTTCATCAAACACCCATCGGGGCTGGAAGGCTACAAGAAAGTAGGGAAAGTGACGGCTTTTCCTTACGATGTGAGCCGGTGTTGCACAGAAGGCAAAATACGGTTCACCCTCAAAACAAAACTCCCATGTATGATGATGGGGATCCTTTGCTATACCGTCCGGCCAAGGTGTTTCATCTAATTCATGTATCCTATTTAATAGAGTCCAGAATATATGTTGATACGAATCAATGGAATGGCTGTCTTCCCCTATTCCTTCTGAATTAAAAAACACGACAAGAGATGCGTAAGTCCCTGTATCCCTTGAGATTTTTCCATATTGTTTGAGCAAGCCCGCCAGCTCTTCAGATGCCGCTTCATTCCTCGGATCATCTGCAAAGCCGAAACGTAATGTATCTGACTGAAAGCCTTGTTTTCCAGGCACACATGGATAGGGATGATGTTCGTCGGACATCACAGCCGAGAAATGATTATAGGCTGATTGCTGCCAGTTTGTAAGTTCATCCATGTGTTGATCGATCCAACTTTTCGAACGTAACATATAGCCGATCCCTCCTAAAGATTACACATTTATCCTATTAGGAGGGAGCCTTATGGGTGTCTGTCTAGCCGAACAATAAACGGCAGGCGTTCACACCAAAATAAATACCGAATCCCATCAAGATGAATCCGGAAATGATGGAGATCAATCGCAGGATCCGGGGACTGACCAGCTTTCCCGCACCCGTCGCAACACTTGCCATCGTCAGGTCCCAAAGTGTGATCCCGAGAAATATCCCCATGCTATACAGAAATAGTTGCCCCGCTTCATAAGAGCTTGAAGTCTGAGCCAGAATAGAACCATAGATTCCTAGCCAGAATAAAATACTTAATGGATTTGAAATTGCCATAAAAAAGCCTGTACGAAACGCTTTCCCTTTCGTTTCGTATGGATCACCACTTGAGGATGAGGTGAGGGAACCCGACTTTAAGATGCTTTCAATCCCAGTATACGTCAGGACAAAAAAACCAAAGGCCCATAAAAATAATTTTATCAACGGGGTATCAACGAATTGAGCCAGTCCAAAATAAATGAGGAGCATAAATACTCCGTCCGCCACCATGCCGCCTACTCCCACAAGCCAGGCGTGGAAGAACCCGAAGCGAATCCCCTTGTCCAATTGAGCGGCATTAATCGGTCCCATGGGTGCAGACAGAGATAATCCCAAAACGATATAACTCAGAAATATACTCATTCTAAGACCACCTTCAAAATGACTTCTTCCTATTGTATTCGGACAGGCCGGTGAGTATTAAACCATTCTGGGGTGAAGAAATACATAATTGACAAATATGTGGTTATTCTAATCAACGATGTCACTTAAATAGGAGGAAAACACTCATGCAAAATCAACCTAATATGCCGCCTCAACCTGGAACTCAAATGCCACCCAATATGATGAATAACCAAAGTAAAGATCATGGTGGCCATGAACTATTTGATGCCCACGAAATTATTGCCGGGATCATCAGCATGCTGGATCAGTATCAAATGTATGATCAACACATCCAGGATCCTGAACTTAAGGATATTCTAAAGAGGCAGTCAACTTTCGTGACGACTATGTATAATACGATTGTGGGAAGCTTTTCTACAGGGCATGACCCTGCTGTACCAACCCAACAATACAAAATGACCCAATCCCACGCCACTACTTATGGGGTAAAACCAGGAACACCCAAAAAACCAAACCAATCCGTCAATGAGCTTTCAGATAAAGGCTTGTCTGCTTATATGCTTGGACAAACGAAATCTCTGGCCACCCTGCTTGCCATGACGGCTCTTGAAATGACAAATCCCGTATTACGCCGCGTTGTGGCAGACAGTGTACCGAACTTCATTGAAATGAGTTATGAGATTTTCCTCTATCAAAACAAGCATGGCTATTATCAGGTTCCTCAGCTAAATGAACAGGATATGACGCTTATGCTGCAAAGCTATACGACAGTTCCACAGCAGACCCCCCCTCAATAAGCTGCTATTTACGCCTGCGCCTTCTTTGGATGCAGGCTTTTTTATGTCCCGGCTCGTCTGATGAACCGACTTTTTCACATGTACATAGACTAAGAAAGAAAGTGAAATTGGGAGGTGTTTGAGTTGGTACACACAGTAAAGACAGGAGAAACACTTAGTCAGATATCAAGGGACTACCGGACTCCCTTGGCCGTCATCCTTAATGCTAACCCAGGTATTGACCCAGATAATATTTATCCCGGACAAACGATCACCATACCGGGGATTCCTGACGCTACTGCGAATCCCTACCGTATTCAAGTCTCTGTTAACAACCGCTGGCTGCGTTTATTCAAAGACGGCATCCAAATCAAGCAGTACCCCATTGCAGTGGGTAGAGTACTCTTCGAAACCCCAATTGGGGAATTCATCATCATTAATAAAGCACCGAATCCCGGTGGCCCCTTTGGAACGATGTGGATGAGTTTATCAAAAGAGAGTTATGGGATCCATGGAACAAATGACCCCAGTTCCATTGGGAATGCCGTGTCCAGAGGGTGTATACGCATGTATAATAAAGACGTTGAGGAGTTGGCAGGCCTCATTCCGATCGGTACACCTGTGTTGATCAGTCCATAGAAGAAGTGTATAGGGATGCCTATACACTTCTCCATTTGGGAAGTGGTGACAGTCAGATGGCATCACCACTCTTTCCTTTATAAGACAGCTCTCTTTGTTTCTATATAATCCAGTCCAAAGTGCATATGAAGGACTCTGGCCGCCTTTTCCACATCCCTTTTTTCCACAAGAGCACTTAATCCTACTGAAGATTCCCATATAGACACCTTTGAAATATGGTAGTCATGAAAAACGTTGGTAACCTTCTCTTTCACCTCATGGGATGAGTTGATGCGTCCAATCACAGATACTTTAGATAGATCTTCTCTTTGTTCTATATGGGAGTAGGCCTGATTATATTGTTCGACGATTCTCTTTACTGCTTGAAAATCCTGTTCTTTAACGATGAGGACAAGGTTTTCCCCGTACTTTACTATTTCTGTCTCGATATGGTGTGAATCGAGATCATAAAGAATCAATGACTCTCCTCCCTGGCAATCAAATATTGTGAGAACAGAGATGTCTTCCTGATGGGCCACTCCGACTATTGAAGCATTTCTATGAGTTTTCCCACTGATCAAGGTTCCACGCCCCTCATTCAAACTGGAACAAACAACAAGCGGCACGTGATGTTCCCTCGCATGTTTGATGGCTCTTGGATGCAGGACACCCGCTCCCATGGTGGCTAAGCGCAGCATCTCCTCATAGGAGAGGGTATCAATTTTCGATGCCAGGGGAACGACCCGGGGATCCGATGTATACACACCATCCACATCTGTATAGATATCACATCTGACGGCTTTTAACGCCGATGCAAGAGCAGCTGCCGTCGTATCCGAACCGCCCCTCCCTAATGTGGTCACCTCTCCTCCTTTCGTAATCCCTTGAAAGCCGGCTACTACGACGATTCGTCCGTCTGATAACTCCGTTTTGATCCGATGCGTATCGATTGAGGTAATCTTCGCATTTCCGAATACTCCGTCGGTTCGGATCCCCGCCTGCCTGCCTGTCAGGGACACTGCTTCTACTCCTTGATGTTCGAGGGCCATCGTCAAAAGGGCAATCGTCACCTGCTCCCCAGTGCTTAAGAGCATATCCATTTCTCTCTTGCTTGGCTCTGTGGAAAGTTCCCCTGCCAATTTCACGAGGGTATCAGTCGTTTTATTCATAGCTGAAACCACTACGACAACGTCATGCCCCTTTTCTTTTTCTTTCAAGACATTGAAGACCATCCGTTTGATTCGATCTGTAGAACCAACAGAGGTTCCACCAAACTTTTGAACAATAATACTCAAGTGATCCCCCTACTTTCTATCAGACCTTTTTTTGAAGCTATTTTTCACTAATGGCTGCTTTCCGCTCCTGGTGCTCGCTTCCCTCGGGAGTCAAGCATCTGCCGCTCCAATCAACATCGTGATAAACATTTCCTTTAAACAACGATCGATATGATACTTGGTTAATACTTTTTTTATGAAACGGCGACGCCAGTTTTCACCTCATTTTCCAACGGAATTTCTTTTAGAATAGAAACGGCTTGAATATCGTCATGTGTCCTTAGAAGAGTTTGAAGTGTGTCTTTGCTACCTTCAACAAAAACATACAAGTAATCGTCCAGCTGAATGCGATCCTTTAATGTAAACGATGGGATCCAGCTTTGATAATCTTCATTTTCACGGATCCTCAGAACCCATTGGTGGCTGCTCTCTTGATGAACTTCCCCGGTGCTCACTGTGCTTTGGGCAGAGTCCGTATACTTCCGTTCTATCAATGAAAGAAAATCCTCTACCATGGCGCTTCCGGTAGGTAATTTACCGGCCCCGGGACCCAGCAGGGTGATCCTGCCTACAAGGCTGCCCTTTAGCGAGATGGCATTTTCCACATCCTCCACACCGTAAAACGGATGGGTGTCATGGACAAGGATTGGTTCGACTTCACCCGTGATATGATTTGAAGAATCCCGTTCAAGGGAACCTACATGCTTAAATCGCAATCGAAATGATTCCGCTGCTTGAAGCCATTCTGCAGTCAGGTGTGATATTCCTTTTCGTCTGATATCCTTCCAGTCCGGCTGCCTGCCAAATGCCGTTTGACTTAAAATGAGAAGTTTATAGAAAGCATCATAGCCTTCAATATCACTGGTCGGATCAGCTTCAGCATACCCCTTCTCCTGGGATTGCTTTAACGCTGTCTCAAAGGAGATTCCACGTTTTCTCATTTGCGATAAGATGAAATTGGACGTCCCATTCAGAATTCCTTGAACCCGTTCAATCTCATTCACCTTAAGAAGCTGCCTGATACTGCCGATCACGGGAATCCCCCCCGCTGTCGTCGCTTCGAAACCTATGGTTACCCCATTATTTCTCGCCTTTTCCAATAGATCCGGACCATATTTAGCAAACATGGCTTTATTTGCTGTGACAATATGAATTCCTTTCTCGATGGCTTTGGTTAAATACGTATGACCCGGTTCTTCACCTACGATTGCTTCAAAGATCACATGAAGATCCGGGATATCCAGAATTTCTTGAAAATCCGTTGTGACCTTAATTGACGAATCAATGTTTCGTTGTTTAACAGGATCCTTAATAAGGATGGCCCTTACCTTTACCTCTTTACCGAGGACTTCCCTTATTCTTTCCTGATGGGTATCAATGGCTTCACAGACTCCTTGCCCGACTGTTCCAAACCCCAGAAGTGCCACATTTATCGTTGACATGCTTCAGCCTCCTAAGTATCTTTTTTTCAATTTTTCACTTGCTTGATTCATTCCTTTGAAGATCCACCCTGAGAGTCGAAGAGAGCAATGTGGGAAAGAAAGAGGGTATACAGAAAAGCCCTCTTCTTTTTAAGAAGAGGGCTAAATAATCATGCTCCTCCCCTTATCTTCCAGATCCGTATAGATCTGTAGGAATTGGCACCTTTACAGTCTGATCCTGTAGGTTGCCGGGCTTCATCGGGCCTATCCCTCCGCCGCTCTTGATAAGAGATATATCGTTTCGTTTTGGTATTACTTGCTATTTGAGTATGAATTGGATTATATAGGGGATTCATTCCTTCGTCAATACCATTTTTGGTATTTTTCAAAAATTCTTTCTAATGTCAATAGGTAGGGTAATTCCTATTGGTTTACTTAAGATTCGACTCCATCTAGAAGCCTATAAATCTAATTTGCAGAGAGACGTTTTAACATGATCTGGCAGGGAAAACTAATCCATATCCCTTGATTTGAAAGGAACCGAATCTATTATGCTGAAAAAACTGCTTCCCTTATCCATCAGAAAATATCTGCTCATGTCAAAACGGCAACGAATGCGAGAGATCCGACTGACCATTTGGTATATGCCATTCTTTTATATTTGTTTTTCCATACTCCTTGTAGCACTCACCCTCTATTTAGATTTATATGCTGACATCTCTCAGTATACATTTGATTTATTAAGTATGGATGCATCTGTTACACGCATGCTTGTCAGTACACTCATCGGGGGCATTCTCACACTCAGTGCTTTCACCCTGAATTCGCTGCTTGTTGTACTAACGATGTTCAGTGGTCAATTTTCACCGAGGATGCTCCTGGATTTCATTTCGGACAAACAAACGCAGCATGCCCTTGGAATTTTCAATGGCAGTTTTGTATATGTATTGCTCCTCTTTCTATTTATCGGAAATTCAAAGGAAGAACTGTTTGTTGCTGCCCCGATCATGACGATTGGACTTGCATTCCTTACTGCAGTCACTTTTATATTCTTCATTAACCATGCCTCTACTTGGATGCAGGTGCACAATATTACGTACAATATGAAGCAGGTTTCTGAGGTGATGATCAATCAAACGCTGAAACATGACCTAGAAGCCCACCGAACTAGAAACACCGGCGATATAATGGAGCACTATAAGGAGAATATCATTCATGTGAAGTCAAGAGAGTCGGGATATATACAGTTGATTGATTTTCATGGAATGATTGAAGCGGCAAAAAATGATCAACTTGTCATACAGCTCCACTATAAAGTCGGGGATTATGTTTTGGCGGGGAATGAATTGGTGAGCATTTGGGGACCTGAAACCAAGGATATTTCTACTAATCACTATCTCGACTTTATCGAAATGGGCCATAAGGAGACGGAAATTCAAGACCTGCAAATGGGAATTCATAAGCTTGCAGAAGTAGCAATCAAATCCCTTGGAAATGATGATCCTAAAACAGCCTCCAATACGATTGATCAAATGGCCGATCTGATGATAACAGTTGAAGATCACCTATCCTTCACCCCGTATTTAATCGATCAAGAAGGAAAAATACGAGTCATTCTCCAGACAGAAGCATTTGAATACTATCTATATCGGGGATTTGGCTATATCAGGCATTATGCAAAAGAAAATCATCTCATCATTACTGACATCGTTCGGGCACTCGCTCTTATTGCAGAGTCCATTGACCCCTCTAAGCACAAAGCCATATGGGAATTCGCCTGTAATACCATTGATCATATTGAAAGGGAGGTCATTTACGAATTAGATAAAACCTTTCTTCTGCAGGAAGTTCATAAGCTGGCACGTCTAACTGAAAACCTTAGAGAATATAAGAAAATCGAAAGTAAATTCTATCCTTCTGCTAATAAAAACACGTAAAAAGCTTCATCTCATAAAAGAGATGAAGCTTTTTTACCAGGAATTAAATCCATGTTTCGACGATACTGGAATCTTCCCCTTGTGCTTTCGGTACTAGCGAGAAACGTTCTGGAATTTCACTTCTGATTGCTTCTAATGTAGGTCTCATCAAAATATAATGAGTGGGCTGATTGACATCGAATAGCCTTGCTACAAACATGCCTTGATAATCTTTGGGACTGGAATAAATACAGATGATGGGCATTTTATAATCACTTAATGTCACCTCATCAAATGATGAAATTAATCGATCCGGGTTTTCCATCAAATCTCTCCTTTCTGTGTCATTTCTAATCATATTACCGTCAGCTTAAAACGCATTCTTTTCCTTTTGCCTCTCTACCATCCATTCGATTATGATTGTAGAGCTTTTGAATGTAATAGTTGCACTTAGCGTATTGCCCTTCTTCCTTCAATAGAGGGATGATGACATTCTCTATATATTGATAATATGCTTCTTCTCCCTCTTGGACCCTGATCTCAAGCATCGTAAAAAAAGTTTCCATTTGGGGATTTTTCATATCTGTCACAGATGCCTGTCCTTCTTCTATTAAACTTGCATATTTTTCATTATTTGCTGAATCGTCTACATTCATGGAACTATCAATATAACCAAAGAGGCTGTTTAAATATATATCTCTATCAGACTCATGCTTTAATAATCCATATGCCATTTGAAATGCATCTCTCGCCTTTCTATCCTCCATTACGTCTCGATAAAGATTCCCTAAATTCAGATGAAGAACGGCTTTTCTTTTATGATCATGGAGATTATCACAATGTTGGATCAACTCGTCATATTTCTCTACTAACGACGCCAGACTCGCTCCTTCGCTTCTGCCTTCCGCTACCAACTGAATCGTAGCAGCATCTACGCACCTTGTAAAATTAAACGTTTCCTTGAAATAGTTCAGAGCCAGCTGACTATATCGTAGGGATTTGTCAAGTTGCCCAAGATCTTGATAGCCAACTGACATGTGATAATAGGCTTCAGGATTGGAATAAATATCCCGATCTATTTTCTCCAAATACGTTATGGCTGTTTGCGGATTTCCTTTTGCAAGCTCATACATGCCTTTTATATGATAATATAACTGAAAATCATAATCGAACATATGGAAGGACAGACGTTTATTAGAAAACTGACTTAAATAGAATGCAGCTTCTTTAACCTCCCCTTTCATAATAAAGTACCTTGCTTTCAGTAGCTTAAAGGTGCCATTAAGGGTTTCAATTTTGATTAATGGATTTTGTTCAATGGTCTCCTTCAATAATTCAATCTTTCCATTTACTTGCTTAATCATGACATCATGCCACAATTCCAAATCTAAACGTAATTTTTTATACGCCTTTAACTCTTTCTCCACGTTCATATTTAGCCTTTGATTGAACAATTCGATTTTATCTTTCGTAATCTGCAAGTGTCCGCTTTCAATTTTACTGATATGGCCAGGTGTACAAATTCCATCCCCTACCTGTTTCTGGGTCATCCCCTTAAAGATTCGATAATATTTAATAAATGTCCCAATGTGCATGATTTAACCTCCAGGGTGACGTAGTATACGTTAATTCAGTACATCCAAATTTTTTATTTCAATATAGGTTATACTCCTATTATACTAATAAGTGATCATGAAAAAATTGGGGTTTTCAGCAGGTTTCCTAAAGTCTCAAATAAAACTATTTACCCGCTTCTTTTTACTTACACCCCTACTTTATTGACTATTAAAAGGAAATTACAAAGAAATATCGGCAATAAATCTTATATATTTGAAAAACTTTCAATTATCTGGCTTTTTGGATAAAAATAGTTTAGGTCTTTTAGTCTATTCTATTTTCCCGATTGCTTGCACATTTTTTATGCTATTTTCCGAAAATGATTGTGGCTTTTAAAATTAGAAAAAAAGATAGCCGGCGCACCTGACTGATTCATGGTGTGCCGGCTATCTTTTTTACATTTGATCTGAAGGTTGGATAGGAGGATCCAACTGGATTTCCTGGTCTGGATAAATCCTGGAAATAACGGAAGAACCCATTAATCTCTTAATTCCATTTGCCGGTAATTCTATCGACACCCCATTAAAGGCTGTTTTATACCTGTGTTTGATACGATATTCCACTTCATTATCATCCAGGAAGGCATGAAGTTCTTGCTCGAAAGCCTGATGACTCTGTTCAACGTGTTCCTTGGCTTTGTCCAAGGTCATATCCACGCCTTGAGCTTCTGCTTCCAGAACGGCTATTTTTGCAGGTTTTGTCTTAAACTCAATAATAACGGAAACAACCTTCTCACTTGAAAGATTAATGGATGGATCAACCTTGACCGCCGAATTCATCGTTTCTTCCACCGCCTCATCCTCATTCTGATAGGTACTTTCCCCTGGATCTGCCTGACATCCTCCTATGACCATCATAAAGACCAGGAAAAGGACTCTCCAGTAGCACTTCTTCATTAACATTCGATCTCCTTTATTTAAGAGTTTAAAAAAAAAGACAATCTATCAGGATTGTCTCCTTTCGATTGCCTTTTCAAACGTTATTCACGAAGTTATTCTATTTTAGAGATTCGTTAGTTTTTTGCACCATCATCCATTTGCTTGGCTGTTACATTCAAATTCGATGTATAGGTAATTCCTTGATACTCATTACCTGCTTTTTCGTCCAGTTTGATTGCGAAAGAAAGGTCAATGTATTGGTCATCATTTAATTGCCAAAATTCATGCTTCTCGCCCTCTTTAGAACCGTCCCCAAGTACCATCTTGGCTTTCCCGCTCATGCCTTTTGCAGCAGGTTGTGCCTCTTCCTCTACAAATCCGACAACCATTTCAACTCCAGGAGCGATCGCTTTGGACATAGATCTAACTTCATTGGTTGTCCCATTGAATAACTCATCTAAGTAGATTCTTGATTCTTCCAGGATGTCGTCTGTCATTTCTTGTCCTTCAGAGAACTTATAAGCGATATATCCTACTTTATAGGCATCTAAAGGTACATCTGCACTGAGAGACTGGTTATAGGTAGCTTTAAGATAAGCATCCATATCACCTGTGTTTTCAATCTTTAACCATTCACCGTACTTTAATTGTGAAGGGGCAAACCCAGTAGCTTCGATGATCTTGGTTTCCATGTCTTGTGAGTTGTTGATCTCCAATGTACCGTTTGTGATCTCTCCTGTGGCATTTGTCTCGGATGTGAACCAAGAATATGTACCAAAGCTTCCAGATACTACGATTGCTCCTACTAATGCGCTTCCCAAAAATGCATTCTTCAACTTAAACATGTCAATCCCCCATTATTTATTATGATTTGGTATACTCCTCTTGCTTCTTCGGTTTGATTTTTTCATAAACCGTCATACACACATACCCCGTTAATGGAACAATGATGAATAGTAAGAAACCCATCGGTCCCTTCGTATATTGAGAAAGGAAACCGAGATTTGGAATATGAAAGAGTTCCTTCCCTACTATTTCATTTGCCGTTGTAACATCTTCATCCACCGTATTGTTGTTATCACCTTGAGTATAGAAGTGCTTTACTCCGTCTTCTCCAACAATGGAGGTGATTCTGTGAGTGATCAGGTTTTTCTCCTGGTTGTAATAGGAGATGATATCTCCCTCTTTAAGAACATTTGCATCCACTTCTCGAGTGATGATCACGTCCCCAGCATCAAAGGTAGGAGCCATACTATTCGACAATACGGTCAGTGGCTTATATCCAAAAAAGGATAGCGGTTTACTGCTGTTCAGGCTTATGAAGATGGAAACGATGATCATCATGATGAGTAAAAAAATTACGATTGGTATGACTTTTTTGACAATTTTCACTACCTGCTCCATATTTCACCCTCTATTCTAGTTGTGTTGTGTGTAATTTCTGATGGAAGTAAAAGAAGTTCTATTCTAATCAGAATTTCGTTAAGATTCTGATTTCTGTTTATATTATTACACAACTCAGTAACTTGGGGTATTGGGGTTTACAAGGGGAAGAACTCCTAAATTTAGAGGTATTAATGCCCAATATAATGTATGATTGAAATGAAAGAAGTCTATATTCACATACGAATAATTCCGACACGAGACGAAATAACCAGTCATATATAACTATCTCAATCCCCCAAATTTGTCGGTAAGGTCGATGAAGAATCCTCCCAATTCTTTACAAGAAACAATTATATTCTATAATTAGGAATAGGAATAAGGGCAAGAATGGTACTTGTAGTGTCTCGCTGTTCTCGTAAACCTTACTGCTTATCATCCAGGAGAGCAGTGGTTGATTTCCGCTTTAATCAGCTAAGAAGGTTCCCACTAGTAATCGCCCGAATAGATCCACAAAAATAGAACTCTATTCATTTTAACTGAATTCACTTTCACTCTACTCTAATTTTTGGAGGAATTACATTTGACCACTATCATTGACAAATTAAGATTAACCAAATATCAAAATATGGCAGTCCTTCATCAGCCCGATGATTATTCTATCTTTACAGGTATGCCGACATCTCTTTCTGAGAATCACGAAGCTATCTTTATATTTGTTAAAACGATTGAGGAGATGGATGAACATTTAAACAAGATCCTTCAGAACGAAAAAGTCCTGCTTCCAAAAGGTTATCTTTTTTTCGCATATCCGAAAAAAGGGAATACTCGATTTGATACCTATATTCACCGTGATGAATTGTTTCCGGCAATAAATGTTGGGAAAGATGGTTATATCGGGGACAGCGATATCAAGTTTTCACGTATGGTGAGTATGGACGATGTCTTTACGGTTATCGGCATGAAACGTGAAAAGAAAAAAGTAGCGAAGACACCTGCTTCGAGTCAATGTGTTGCAGATTATGAGGGAAATGTAAAGGACGTGGAAGCATTACTAAAAGACCATCCGGCAGAGTTGAAATTCTATCAAAACCTGACGCCTGGTTATCAAAAAGACTGGGCAAGGCAAATCTTTTCGGCTAAACAGCAATCCACACGTGACAAAAGAACCCATCAGATGATTGAAATCTTGTCTGAAGGATATAAGACGCTGGATCTATATCGTAGAAAAAAGAATCAGAAAAAAGAATCGAGTGAGTGATATTATCATTCACTCGATTTTTCTTACCTCTTTACATCATTTCTAAATATAAAGTGCCGATCACTAGAATCGACACAATGGATCCTTTTGTTATTTAATAGAAACTGTATTTGCATCAGAAATGATGATGGATAATCCTCATTTCCACTTTTTTTATTTGCTTTTACCTTAATCTCAACTTCAATATTTTAGTTTAAAAAGCATAATAGCCGTATAAAAACCATCCCAAATGCACACCATATGTTTGCTCTATATTTAAACTAGGGGTGGGAAATCATGGATTGGTTTGGCCACAGTCATCAATCTTTCCATTTTAGCTTGTTTTCTGTAAGTCACGTTATTATATTAGCCATCTTTATATTTATTGCAGTCATCCTTTTTCTTTACCGAAAAAATGTGAATGAAAGTAAATGGAGAAAAATTGAAAAAGGAACAGCTTATTCCTTGATTATAATGGAGATCATGAATCATGTATGGATGTATGTACATGGAGTATGGAAATTCGGCCGTTCCATGCCTTTGGAGTTGTGTAATATCGCTGTCATTTTATGTATCTGTTTACTATTGACCAGAAAAAAAATATTCTTTGAATTATTATTTTTTATTGCTGTTTTAGGTGCGACACAAGCAATCATTACTCCCGCATTGACATATGATTTCCCTCACTTTCGATTTCTTCACTTTTTCTATTCGCATTTGTTCGCCGTATGGGTAACGTTGTATTTTACGTTAGTAAAAGGGTATCACCCAACATTCAGGTCGTTTACAAAACTTATTGTCTTTATTAACCTCCTAATGCCGATCATCTTGTTCGTGAATAAGCAGGCAGACGGAAATTATTGGTTTTTACGCCACAAACCAAAAAGCCCAAGTCTATTTGATGTACTGGGACCGTATCCGTGGTATATCTTAACGCTTGAAAGTGTCTTAATTGTAATTAGCGTGATTACATGGCTCATCTTACGAAAAATGCGGGGAACAATCTCGGCCTGAAACAAGACAATGATTCTAATTGGCACAGTGCTAAAAAAGAGATCCTTTGTTTCTTAGATGAGTGTTAGAGGAAAGGGACATTCATTAAAAATAGAGTGTTTAAGGAATTAAACCTTAAACACTCTAACGGACTCTTATAATATTGCTCAATGTTCTGTGAACTTATTGGACTCCAAGCTCTTCCAGAATCCTCTCCAATGATTTGCCTTTGTAGTTCTGTTTCGCTTTCGGAGCATTCTCTGCCGTTGGATTTTTCATGAGGTAATTCTCTTTCACATATCCAATGTCTGCAGCATCAACGGTACCGTCGAAATTAATATCTGCATTACGATCGGATGTCCCCCACTTCTCTTGAATGTAAACAGCATCCATCACATCAATAACATCGTCTTTATTTACATCACCGGCTTCAAGTGTTGTGAACAAGATATCTTTATATCCATAAGAACCCATTTTAAAAGTTTTATGGAATGTGAAATGACCTGGTACATTCAATTCCAGATTGAGTTGTTCATCAATTACTGTTAAAGGTAAATTGAAGTCAAACCCTGGTCCATTCTCTATAGTTCCTTCATAAACTGTTCCATCCACACCAGTCATTTTTGCTTCTGCACTGAGTGTTGAATAGTCAATATTCGTCGCAGGATCACCATTATATGGGTTCATGAATGCCTCCGTTTTAATGGTACCTTCAACCCTTGCTTCGGGCTTCATACGAAAATGAGGTGCTGCATTAAACAACATGTCTTGAGTGTTTCCTTCAGCATCGGTAATGGAAGTCCTCAGACTACTTGGTGAAAGTGTTCCCCCATACCACTCATCTTTTACCTTATACGTCACGTTGACTAAAGGCAGATCTCCAGACAAAGGCTGCTGTCCTTCCTTCAAGGTTGCGGTAACCTCTAACTGTGAAGAATAAGGGGAAGAATTATCATTTTCAACCTTCACTGAAATTTTATCACTCATGCCTGATGCTGGTTTAACCTCTGCAATATCAACATAATAATTATTATAGTTGAATGTGTAAACTGCTTCTTTAACATTCTCCACATTATTTAAGGAGAGAGCGACATCCAAAGTTTCACCCATAAATGCTGCCCGTCTGTCTGGCTGCACGAGTGCATAAGGCTCACCTTCTCTGATGAAGTAAATGTCACTGCTTTCTACATATGTTCTGTTAGTGGCAGGATCGATCCCGGTAAAATCAAGATGCATTGGTCTTGTTTCGTCCATTGGAATGTCAACGGAAAACGTTCCATCTTCATTTACCGGCAGTTCTCCTCTATTTCGGAAATTAAGATAATCGCGATAGACAACCTTATTATCTCCTTGAGTAACATCAACCCCTGCTTCTTTCATTTCCCCAATTTCTTTATCGAAGATTGAACCTGTAATCTTGACTGTTGTTTCTTCTGGCTTATATTCATATACACCCGACTCAGGTTTTAGAGAAAGCTTTGGTGCATTATAGTCAATGGATAGTGTATCCGTTTCCGAGAAAGTCTTTCCTTCATCGTTTGTGGCAACGACCTTTACTTTATAAAAACCAGGCTCAGCACGTTCCGGATGATGAGCAAGTGGTTTGTCTGGACTTCCTGTCAGTGGGTAGTAGATCCCATCAAAGGCATTTTTTAAAGTCAAATCACCATTAGTTAAGCTCGAAGCAAATCCATCAACTGATCCAATAAACCCGATTTCCTTGTTTGTTTTTCCATCTACTAGGAATAGGTCAAGTGTTTTCATATGTGATTTTAAATTGAATGTTGCGTCAATAAATCGAGTCATACTTACATCAAAATAATTGTAAGGAAAGGTCATTGCTTCATGGCTAAGGTTGTAATAATTGATTCCTTCTTCCACCGTTTGAATGGCAAAAGGAACCTGGTAGGATTCATCCGGATTGTTTCTATTGGTATACACGATATATCCTTCATATGTGCCCAGCTCTGCTGTTTTTGGAATCGTCATGAATACACTCGTTTTCTTCTTGGCATTTCCGTTAACTTTTATTGTTGAATTGGTTGTAAGGTTCACTCCGTTTTCCGAAGCATCCTTTGAGCTTCTGCGATCCTTTTGGAACTGTACCGTTACATCAAATGTTTTGGATTCTTTACTGTTGTTGTATAGGACAAGGGAACGATCCTCTGTTAGATGTTTGCCATTTGGGGCAAATGTACCGAAGCTGATAGCTCCCGTGTTATTGTCTATGCTTTTTTCTTTTCCATCAACTGGATGCAACGTTTTGCCCAGCACTTCAATTCTTGTGTTTGAATGGACAGCTTCATATGGATCGACAACACCGGAACCTACTTCGTACACACTGTAATCTCCATTTAACGGATCTGCCGTATTCATTAAAATTTGCTTAACTTCCGATGGTGATAATTCTGGATTTGATTGTATTAATAACGCTGCCACACCCGCGGCATTTGGACTTGCCATTGATGTTCCGGATAATCGGTCGTAGGCGTATTCATACTTCCCTATTTGATCTTCTCCATGCATATAGGATGGGATTGTTGAGAATACAGAGACACCAGGAGCTGTTACTTCCGGTTTAATGTCATATGTTGTACGTGCGGGACCACGGGAGCTGAAGTCTGCCAATTTGTTTCCTTCGGTCGTTTCTTGTCCCATTTCATTAAAAGAGAATGTTGCTTCTCCGGCAGAGACTTTCTTTTTCAGCTCATTTCCTTGTTCGTAAGATAGATTGAATGTCGGGACAAATTGATAGCCTTCCCCTAAATAGGTAGGGATGAAGCCTTCTTCCGGAATATTATTATAGAGCAAAACAGCTTTTGCACCTTTTTTATAAGCTATTGTAATTTTATCAACGAAACTTGTAATGCCACGTTGAATTAAAACGATTTTCCCTTCCACATTTTTATTATTATAATGGGATTCATATCCGAGGGAAACATCGATAACTGGAATACTTTGTCCCCTTAGCTCCTCCAAGTTATCTTCATACCCTTTTCCAAGTAATTTCAAATCTGCAGGAAGCGTGGTGTCTGCATGCAGTGTTCCTTTCGCCGTAACAACATTTTCGGATGTGTCACTGGCACCAACCGTTATAGCTAATGGGGCAGTTCCCGGAGAACCAAGTGTATACAAGCCACTGCCGCTGTTTCCGGCTGATACGACAGCTGTCACGCCGGCAAGTACGGCATTATTTACTGCAATACTTGTTGCATACATTGGGTTGTTGTAGCTTGCTCCAAGTGAAAGATTGATGACATCCAGATCATCCGCTACAGCTTGATCAATCCCTGCCAATACATCTTCTGTATATCCGGAACCATAGGGGCCCAAGACACGATAGACATATAAATCTGCATCTGGCGCTACCCCCGTTACTGCATGATCGACACTGTTGTCCCCTGTACCGGCAATGATCCCCGAAACGTGTGACCCATGATGAGTATAATAGTATGCACCTGTGAGGGGATTCCTTTCTCCGTATCCTGAGTTCTTCCAGTCTTCATACGTCGTTTCCATCGGATCATTGTCATTGTCCACAAAGTCATAGCCGCCCTTATAGGCATCCTTTAAATCAGGATGTTTATAATCAACGCCTGTATCCAGCACCCCTACCTTTATCCCTTCGCCGGTTAGTCCTTCAGCATGTAATTTCTCCACTCCTGGAAATGTACGCATTCCTGTTTCATTATTTTCGTTAGAGGATTCACCTTGTTGTACAGGAGGCTCTACATGTACCTCATCATTTGACCATACCGCTTTTACTTGGTTGGATTCCAATAAAGCCTTTACTTTGTTGGCAGGCAGTTCAATCGCAACACCATTAAAGGCATTTTTATACGACCTTTTTACTTTATAAACTTCTTTTTTCTTTTTTGTTTCATTTTTATAAATCTTTTGCAGATCTGATTTGAATGTTTTATGTGCTGCTTCAGCTTTTTGTTTAGCCTCGTCAAGTGACAGCTTCTTACCATTAGCAGCAGCCTCTACCACCGCTGTCTCAGCGGGCTTGTCCTTAAATTCTACAATGACAGATATTTCTTCTTTACTTTCGAGATTCGTTTCTGGGGATAGTTGCAGTCCTTCTAAATTGTTCACTTTTAATTGATTTAATGCTTGCCGCTGCCCGGGAGTCAATTTTGCCAGTACCTGGTCAATGGGTGAGGCTGTTGATGCGGCGGCGACCTGATCAAGAGGAGTCTGGGCAACAGGATTAAGCAATAACCCCGTGCCTAACGTTAAAGTTGTTAAACTTTTTGTCAATTTGATCTTCATTCATCTCTTCCCTTCTTCTTTTACTAAAGCTCATTTCGATTATATTTGGACTTGACGGGATATCATTTTTTGAAAATTCAATCAAATCAAAAAAAGAAAAAGAGCATTTTGCAGCTCTTTTCCTCAAATTAATTATTCCATTTTTCCTGTTTGTAACAGATTAGTATATTTTTTATCAAGTTGGGGTGTCGCATAAACTCTATAATTCCAAAAGGCTAACAAACATTTTTTGAACCTTTCCATATTCCCAATCCTATTTGATAAGTCCGCTACTTCTATAAGTTCATCCAAACCTTCTTCGAATTGACTGCTTTTACATTGGAACAAGGCGTGCGCATAGCGAAAGTCTAAATTCATTTTTTCTTTCAGCCATGGTTCCTTGCTTTCGGCCATATCGTCGATTACATGTTGGAACCTTTCTATGAGTGTATTGGCATCATTTAAACGATCTAATCGAACGTATGTCTCAAATATCCTAGGCAGTCCCACATATATATCTTCCCTTTTTTCCAGCCAGGAGAGATACTCATCTACATATTCCAACTTACCAAAATCCAACAGGGCTGCATAGCGATTACCTGCTGCAATTTCCGTATAATACTCGCTTATTATGGAGTATTCATCTATTATATTCAATACTTCTTCAAGGGAATTCCCTATCCTTGAAAGAGCAAGTCCCTTATACATTAAGGCTCGTCCATAATAGTCGCCTTCGGGTGCCAGTTTCTTTAATTTCTCTGCGTAATTCAGCACTAGCCTCCATTCCTCACGCCGATAATAATCTGCCATAATCCACATATAGGCCTCCAACCTGATCTCATTCGGCATATAAGCTAATTGATCTAACACAAAAGACAAGGCATGCTGTCCTTTGTCGGTCCCTCTTACAATATAGAATCTCCTGAAATAACTTACTGCAACTTTTTCTGAAAAGCGATCCGACTCACTTTCAATAATCACCTCATAGAGCGGGAGTGCCTTTTCGCCTATTCCTTCCTGAAAAAGATCTTCTGCAACATTAAATATATATAATAGATTTTTCTTTCTGACCGTTTTAGACTGTTCCTCCAGCATCAGATTTATTAAGTCACTGTAAAGGTTGACATACCCTTCCGCTGCACACTTATACAAGAACTGTATACTTCTGCGTTTGTCCGCATGGTTACCTTTATTTAAGCATTCCTCTAAATAGTACTGATAGAGAGTACCATCAGATAAGCCGAGTGCGTTTGTTATAGCATCCAGGTTTTGCAAAGAAAGAGGCTGCCTGTGATTAAAGAGGCGGCTGATCTCGCTTATATGAATACCGGATTCCTTGGAAAGTTCTGTTTTATTCCAATTTTTCATTTGCATATACTTCTGAATTTCTTGATAGAGAGCAGCATTCATTTGATTCACCTGTTCCTTTTCATAAAACGAATTGAGCTGTTGCCATGAACAAACTCCCTTGATTGATGTTAATTTGATAGAATTTTTCAAAAACATTATCCCATCAAATTCAATTATAATCAAAGGAAAATGATAGAAAGGTAACAATTAGAGAGGACTAAACAGGCTTTGTTGATACCTTAGATGGAATGTATTTATTCATTACTATTCTTTCAATTATGGAGTGGATGTGACATGGATAAGGGAAAAATCATAAAATTTTATCGTCAGAAAGCCAAACTAACACAAGAACAGCTTGGATATGGGATTTGTTCAAATACGCATGTTAGTAAAATCGAACAGGGGAAAACGGATTATTCTTCAGAGATCACCTCTTTGTTTTCTAAACGGCTCGGAATTGATATTGAAGAGGAGTTAATGCGGTACAAAAATATCAAGAGGCTTCTTCATTGCTGGCATGATGCGATGATCAGGCAACGCGATGAAGAAATCGAAACGATAAAAAACGAACTGGAGAAAGAACCATTAATAACGATCAGTGACTATCAAGTTCTTTATGAACTTCTGAACGCAAGATACCATCTACTACATTCTGAATTAAGACAGGCCGATAAAATCATAAAAGCTATAAAAAAGAAACATAAACATTTGCCACCCTACGAAAGAAATTTACTCAAGCATTTATCAGGCATGTATTACTTATCCAAAAAGGATGTATTAAAAGCGTTCTCTACCTTAGGAACAATTAACGTTGATGATTACAATAATGAAGAGTACTATTTAACGTTAGCGAGCTCCTACCTTGCCACAGGTTCAAAGGTAATGGCTTATTACTATGCAGAAAAGTCGTTGCGATATTTTATCAATAGTAATAATTTGCTTAAAATGATCGACGCAGAAATGATTATGTTGATGACGCGCGAAAGTGACGGATGCAGTGATTTTCAACAGAAAGTCGAACAATACGATGCTTTAATTCAAACTTGCGATATATGTCATGCTTTTGACAAGAAGGCACGGGTGCTTCATAACTTAGCTTATGAATACTATAATAGAAATAAATATGAATGTGCAAAACGACTGTACGAACAATCCATGTCCTTAAAAGAAAAAAAATCAACTTGTTATTTAATCTCTCTGGAAGGATTCATCCGGAGCAGCCATAAAGGTAATTTATTGGCGAATACCGAAATAGAAAACCTTGTCTTTGAAGGGATTTCCATTGCAAGGGAGCTCAGTGAATATTTATATTCACTCAGCTTTAAACTTCTTCACCTTCTCCTAAACAATCAACATACTGAATATTATAACTACCTAATCACTAACGCTCTACCATACTTTAAGAAGCGTGGTTATGTATCGTTGATCCAACAATACGAAAAGGAACTCTTTCATTATTACATGAAAACAAACGAAACCAATAAAGCTCTTGAGCTGGCGACAAAAGTATTTTCTGATTAATTAATTAATTATAGAATGGTTTTCAAAAAAAGCCAGGAATGTCCCCCTGGCTTTTTTGAGTTCACTAATTTCTTGTTTCAAGACCGATTGAATGGAATAATTTTTCCAACGTCACCTTGCCATGTTTTTCTTTTGGCTTTTTATTATCTTTGGCATCAGGCCCTTTTTCAAGGAAGTTTTTTTCTATAAATCGAAGATCTGATTCATCTACTTTTCCGTCTTGGTTTATGTCTCCCTTGTTAACCCCTACATTTTCTTTTCCATATGAGAAAACCGAGACGATCGCATCTTGTATATCAACCACCTTATCCCCATTCACATCGCCAGCCAGAGCTTTGCCCGTATCTACTAAGATCCGTACCCCGGCGAGATCTCCATCGACGTTTTTCACTAATTTCGCCGAGGCTTTGGTCGTGAGGTGACCTGGTACCTTTACATAGATTTCATACTCTTCTTCTGATAATGGAAGATTATCGATTGTAAAGTAACCATTGTCGAAAATCTCAGACGCTTCATATGTTTTCCCATCTGCTGCTTTTGCATATACTTTTGCACCAAGTTTAGAGTAGTCGATCGAAGCAGCCAATTGTCCATTTTCCTTATAGAAAGCTTCAGGATTAATAGTTCCATTCACAACAGAGTGACCGGCTAGAATTGTAAATGACTTGTCTTTAATTACACGAATCATTGTAGGACTGGAATCTGATGTTTTCTTATACTTAAAGGAACTCGTTTCAAATGTTATTTCATCTGGAGCATAGTATTCATCATTAATGACTTTAAATGTGACATCTAAGAATGGCAGATCTTTATCAATGAGGAAGCCATTTTGGTCGATCGAAGCCCCTACTTTAACGTTCCCAGTAGTTAATGTTGGCTCATCCAGATTTACTTTAACGCCTTTTTCATCGGCATATTGTTTAAATGTATCATTGACTTTGACATTTTGAAATTCAAGTAATTTATTATAAAAAGGTACGTTGTATTCCCCGGAGGCGAATTGCTTAATATTGTTTAAATTCAATGTCATTGTAATTTCGTCACCCATAAGAAGCTTTTCTTTGTCATAAGTAGGAACGGCATATTCAGCTCCTTCTTTTATGAACTTGTAATTTTTAATACCTTGTGGATACGCTTCGGATGCTGTAGCATTATTGAAGGCAAACAGGTTGGTATCTAAATAGGTCATACTGTCAATTCTTTCCTTCATAGCAGGGAATCTAAAGTTTCCTTCACTATCCAGGTTAAGAAATAAATGATTATAGAAGCTGTATTCCCACCAAAGTACACCATGGATTGATTGATCAATATTGATACCTTTCTCTTTGAGCTTGTCGACGGCATCATCGTATACATTGCCATGTAGCCATATTGCTTGGCCATCATACCCATCTTCTGTCGTATACATTGAATCATTCACTTCATAAAGGCCAGGTTCCATGGATAATTCTACTTTTGGAGGCGTATTGTCAATCATAACAATGTCGTCCTTACTATATGCTTTACCCTGCTCATCATACCCAATCATTTCAAACGTATAAATACCTTCCGGCAATTTCACCTTTTTATCAGAAATCGGCTGCGAAGGATCATTGGTGAATGGGTATACCAGTCCAGTAAAAATTTTTTCTCCCCAATAATCAATACCTGTCATTAAATGGCTTGCATCAATGGTTCCCATAAATCCAATTGCTTCTCCTGATCCATCTCTCACCAACATATCAATCGTCTTTAATTGGCTTGATAAATTGATGATTGCATTGGTATATGGCGTCGTATACGGATGAATATTAATGGGATCATTCGTAATCATCGGTCTTGTCAATTCCATCTTCTCAAATCCCTTATCTGTCACACGGATGGCAAAAGGGATTTGGTAGTTCTCTTCTTCATTTTTCGAATTGACAAGGTGAATGTATCCTTCATAACGTCCGATTTCCGCAACTTCTGAAACACGAATAACCGGCTCAATTTCTGCAGATTTTCCTTTTTCTACAGAAATCGTATCGGGCATCGTTACTTCTACCCCATTCTTGCCGGCATCTTGAATCTGTCCCTTAGCCGGTAAAAATTCAACATTTGTGATAAATTCCTTCGTATCTTTTTCATTTAGATTTTGAATTACGACTTTTCTGCTGTCTTCAATATGTCCTTCTTCCTCTTTAAAGTGAGTGCCGAAAGCAATGGAACCCGTTTCTTCATCAATTTCGACAAGGCTGCCATCTTGTTCATGCATCGTTTTGTCCAGAACCTTCACCAATGTATCCGCATGGACTGCCTCATGGACATCAATCCGGCCTGCGCCAACTTCATTAACGGAATAGTCACCATTCATTTCATCAGCAGTATTCATCAAAGCTTCCTTCACTTCAAAAGGTGTGTATTCGGGATGAGCTTGCATGATGAGTGCTGCAGCACCTGCTACGTGAGGAGAGGCCATTGATGTTCCACTTAGACGGCCATATGCAGCATCATAACTTTCTCCCTCTTCAGGATGATTGATAAACTCAGGAAAAGTTGAGGATATCGCCACACCTGGTCCTACGACATCTGGTTTAATGTCATCATTCCCGTGAGCTGGCCCTCTCGAACTGAATTCCGCTAAGTGATCTCCCCCTGTCTTGACGCTTCCTAACGACTCAAAGGTAATTTCTGATTGTGATTTCAGTTGTTCCCCTTCAGCCTTTGATATGCGGAAAGCAGGTATATAATTAGTCCCTTCGCCTATAAAAGCTTCTATTTCACCATCCACATTGTTATAAATAATCGCGGCTTTAGCACCTGCATCTTTTGCATTTTGAACTTTTTCATCGAAAGTAATGAGGCCGCGCTCAATGAACGCTACCTTACCAACTACATCTTTGTTAGTAAAATCGCTTTTTGCACCGATTCCCACTTCAATAATTGGAAGGGTCATATTCTGGAGGTCTTCCAAGTTATCTGTGAAATTTTGTGCTAATAGCTTCATATCCTTAATTTCTTGACCTCCCGAATTGGCAGTAATGGTCGGGATCGTTACTGACACATCGCTGGCACCAACTGTTATTCCTAATGCAGCCGATCCTGGAGATCCCAGTGTTTTTTCATTAGGGCCTGTGTTACCTGCCGAAACTACCGTAACAACGCCAGAGAGCATTGCATTGTTAACCGCTATAGACGACGGATTAAGAGGGTCATTGATATTAGACCCTAGAGACAGGTTGATAACATCCATACCATCTGTTACCGACTTATCAATACCTGCCATTACAGCAGCGGTTGACCCACTCCCATACGGACCTAATACTCGGTATGCATAAAGATCGACATCAGGGGCTACCCCCTTTACGGCTGCTGGAGAGCTGTTTTCCTTGGATGCTGCGATGGACCCTGATACGTGTGTTCCATGGTATGTATAATAACTGGAACCATTGAATTCAGGTCTCCCGGAATCCTTCCACTCCTGATAAGTCGCCTCCATGGGATCTGAATCATTATCGACAAAATCGTATCCGCCTTTATAAGAGACTTTTAAATCCGGATGGTTATAGTCAATACCTGTATCAATAACCCCAACTTTAATCCCCTCACCTGTAATATTCTCTTGGTGAAGCTTGTCCGCACCAATTTGTGAAAGACTGTCATCGACATTGGATGGAGTCCCTGAATTCATTTCTTTTGCCTCTTGTGGGAGATCAAGCTTAACTTCATTATCCTTCCACACTCGCTTCACGACTCCCGTACTGAGAAGCTCTTGAACTGCCCTGGCCGGCAACGTCATCGCTACCCCATTGAAAGCTGCATGGAATTCTTTCGTTATCTTGGCCTCCTCCATTTTTTCATCATCTGGTCTATTTAATTTTTTGACCTTTTTCCACTCTTTTTTGAACGTATCGTGCTCGCTTTCAGCTTTTTCTTTTGCAGAAGATAGAGACACTCTTTTCCCTTTGACAGCTTGCTTTGCGACCTCTACTTTTGCAGGAGCCTGATTAAATTCGACGATTACGTCTACCATTTCAGAGCTGTTTTGGTTTATCTCCGGCGATATGGTGAATCCAGGCGAGATCTCCAGCTCTTTCAATGCCTTCCTTTGCTGATCCGTTAAGTTCATCAACATCTGTTCTACGTTTTTCTGTTTATTCTGAAAATTTTCTACAGCGATAGCTCCTGATGGAATACCTGCGGAAACTAACAAACTGGCAATTACAGTGCCCTTAAAAATAGGTTTAAGCTTTCCTGTATTCATAACGTTCCCCCTGATTGTTTTTAATGGTTAATCACTACTAATACAACTGTTTACGAATGATTGAAGAGACAGACCACCGGCTAATAAATAGATCTATATAAAACAAATGGGTACCCTAGTTCAAATTTTATATAACCTTCTATAATGCGACAATGGGGGGAATTGTTCGATAATATCCAAGCTTTTACAATAAAATCTAAATCACTAACAGGAAAAAAGATCTACTTCTGAACTTGATGCGTTATCTATAATGAACATGTAATTAATTCGAATTGGTAGTTATTTGAAGTTTCCTTATGCATCTGTAATTAGCTGTTTTCCTAGAATAAAGCTTTAGGTACTTAGAAATATTTCAATGTGAGTCTATTCTCCTCTGAACCTGTAACTTATTAAACCATTACAATAGCAATAGGTGTTAAGGCCTGAAAATCACCAGAAAAATTCTCCCCGAAAAATGCCAATCTTATAGTCTAAAC
The DNA here is from genome assembly GCF_038049935.1 of Rossellomorea sp. y25. NCBI lineage: Bacteria > Bacillati > Bacillota > Bacilli > Caryophanales > Bacillaceae > Rossellomorea > Rossellomorea sp. y25. The sequence goes on from NZ_CP145886.1 coordinate 3,909,001, forward strand.
AGTTAGGGTGAAATTTGAGTTGTCGAAAAATCAAAGATAGTTTTTTAAAAATAGGGCTTTCAAAGCCTGTGCAGTTTATCTCCTTGGATATTTCACACCTCATAATTGATAGGTCATTCATTTGCATTCTGCTGCCAAGGTCTATTTCACAAAAAAAAGCAACGACCATTGGCCGTTGCTCACATTTTTTCCTTACTGAATATTTAATTCCTCCAACACACTTTCTAATGTTTGTCCGTTATGTGTTTTCACAGGTTCTGGAGAGTTATCCATCCAAGGATTTTGCTTCATGTAATTATTGATGACAAAGTGCATATCCATTGCGTCTACTACACCATCAAAGTTAATGTCTGCTTCGCGCTTGTCTGTGTTCCAACTCGATTGAATAGAAAGCGCGTCTTTCACATCAATCACATTATCTTTGTTCACATCCCCAGCATGGGCAGTATTATAATAAATTGTTTCTGTAAAAGGCTTTATTTCACCATTTTCTTTCAAACCGACTGTAAAGATTCTCTTAACAGTGAAATGTCCCGGCATATCTACCTCTAATGTGAATGGCTTATCAGTAATTGGTAATTTTGAACTGAAATAATAATTAATTGTACTACTTCCAAGAGTATGTGGATACTCTATTCCTGTTTCATCTGTTACTCTCACTTTTGCACCAGCTTTTACGTAATCAAATGTTGTTAATGGTTCTCCTGGAAGGTAAGGATTCTCAAATGCCTCTGGATTGACGTGAGACTTCAAAACAGAGTGCGTTCGTTCCACCAGATAAGGAATAGTGATGCTTTCTACGGATTTCATCGTATCCTCTGTATCGGTGTATGATGCTTTGAATTGATCAATACTTACATCTCCACCATCGGCATCATCTTTCACTTTATATGTGACATCCACCATCGGAATCGTTCCGCTTACTCCAGTTTGTGCCGCATCACCGGTTAATGTCGCGGAAATGGCTGTTTTTGTCCCCGTAAACCCATCTATTTCTACATCCGTATTCACTGTCTCAATATCCACTTTCCCATTCAATGTCTCGTGCGGTTTAACGCTTTCAAGCTCGACACCCGCTGACATTGGATTTATAAATGAATATTCTGCTTGCTTCATGTTTGTCATATTGTTCATTGAAAGGGTAAGCGTCACCGTATCGCCCGCTGTTACTTTCTTTTTAACCGGAAGAGCTGTTCCGTATTGAGTGCCTTGCTTCACATAATATACCTGTTTATAACTAGCATAGTTTCGTACTGTCGCAATGTTTTCTGCATACATTTTGACTGGTAGCACTGATACACCTGGGACGAGTGGAAGATCTGTAGTAAAGTTTCCGTCAGGGTCTAAAGGAACTTCGGTGCTAAATCTGCCGAACTGATAGACAAATTTATTATTAGCTTGTGATACATCCATACCCCCAGCTTTCATTTCTTCCACACCTGGATCGTAAACAGATCCTGTTAATGGGACTGTTGTTTGATCCGGACTATATTCAACCACACCAGAGTCCACGTTGAGATCCAGGGTTGGCTGCGTGACGCTAAAGTAAACCGGCGTATCTGAACTAAAGGTTTTTCCATGATCATTTGTCCCTACCATCTTGATTTTGTACAGCCCTGGTTCTGTTTGTTTCGTATCATACGCAATCGGATTATCCGGGTCTCCCGTTAATGGATAGTAATACCCTTCGTTCATTGCCCCGCCAAGGCGATATTCAATTTGCTCATCTGCACCCATGCCGTCCAAAGAGCCAAGGAATCCGATTTCTTCATTCGTTTTCGGATCGACCAGGAATAGATCCAGTGAACGCATATGAGATTTTAATTGGAAGTAAAGCCCGACACCCCATTTTATACCGTTATATCCAGCTTCACTCGCTACTGTAAACGCAGGAGGACTTGCCTCGATATGATCAATGCCCTCTTCCGCTGTATGAATGCCAAATGGAACGCGATACGTTTCATCCGGATCAGCTTTATTCGTGTACACAACGTATCCTTCATAATTTCCTAATTCAGCGGTTTTTGGAATTAGCATCGTCACCGCAGTTTTCTTTTTCTTACCAGCCTTCACCTTCACGGATTTCTTTGTCTCCAAGGTGACACCGTTGGCCGCCGCATCGTTAGCTTCGCGGGAATAATCATTAGCAAATCTTCCTTCTAATGTTTGGAATTCGACCTTCACATCATATGTTTTCGTTTCATTACTGTTGTTGATCAGTGTGACAGAGCGGGTCTCTCTTATATGCTTTCCATCAACAGCATGGCCGCCAAAGCTGAGAGCACCGGTCGTTTCTTTAATCGTTTGGATTCCCTCATCTGCAAGAGTGGCGGCTCCTCCATCACTCGTTTCCGTCTCATCATTTACTTGAATGCTCGTTTGAGCATGAATGGCTTTATACGGATCCACACGTCCTGCTCCTACTTCAAAAACGCTATATTCTCCATTTAATGGAGTTGCCGTATTCATGAGCCTCGCTTTGATATCGGCAGGCGTCATGTCAGGATCAGCTTGTTTTAAAAGTGCCGCAACCCCCGCTACATTTGGTGCTGCCATGGATGTACCGGATAAACCTTCATACGCATATTGATAGTTTCCGATTTGATCTTCTCCATGTATATATGACGGTACTGTAGACATGACAGCTACCCCCGGTGCGGTTACTTCCGGCTTAATATCATACAATACTCGGGACGGACCGCGAGAACTGAAGTCAGCTAATACATCCCCTCCAGTTACAATTGGATCACCCATTTCATCAAAGGAGAATGTTGCACTCCCTGAATCCATTGCTTGCTTCATTGCTTTTCCTTGTTCATCGCTTAGTGAGAATACAGGGATGGAATCAAACCCTTCTCCTAAATACACATCTTCCAGCGGATAGGCGTTGTATAATAGAAGAGCCTTCGCTCCTCCTTTTTTCGCATTATTTATCATAGAGCGAAGATCAATATATCCGCGTGTATCAAGGATAACTTTTCCATCCACATCTTTGTCAAAATAAGAACCGTTTTCTCCATCTATAACCTGAAAATTTTGTCCTTTTAATTCTTCTATTTTATTGTCAAAACCTCTGGCAACCAGCTTTAAATCAGCTGATACATTTGCATCTGCATGAAGCGTTCCTTTAAATGTTGGAATCGTAACAGATGTGTCACTCGCCCCGACAGTAAGCGCCAATGGAGAGGTACCTGGTGAACCAAGTGTATACATTCCATTTCCTGTGTTTCCTGCTGACACCACTGCCGTTACACCGGCAAGCACGGCATTGTTAACGGCAATACTCGTCACATACAACGGATCGTTGTAACTCGCACCAAGCGACATATTAAGCACATCCATACCGTCCTCCACTGCTTGGTCGATACCGGCTAATATCGCCCCGGTGCTACCAGTACCGAATGGACCTAGCACACGATACGCATGAATATCAGCATCCGGTGCTACTCCGGTCACCGCTAAGTCAGACTCGTTCGCCCCCTGCCCGGCAACGATTCCAGCCACATGAGTTCCATGCTGCGTAAAATAGTCTCGAGATCCTTTAGGTTTTCCTGCCTTCACCCAATCTTCATACGTTGTTTCCATCGGGTCATTATCGTTATCCACGAAATCATATCCGCCTTTATAGGCATCTTTTAAGTCAGGATGATTATAGTCGATTCCAGTATCGAGGATCCCTACCTTCACACCTTCTCCTGTGAATCCTTCGTGATGAAGCTTTTCGATGCCAGGAAACGTGGTCATCTTATTCGGTTCTGTTTGTTTCTCTGATTTTTCTTGTTCTGTGACAGGAGGCTCGACGTGTACTTCCAAATCACTCCAAACAGCCTTTACCTCTTTAGAATCAAGTAACTCTTTTGCCTTGTTGGCAGGAATGGTCATCGCCACACCGTTAAAGGCATGCTTATAAGACTGCTTGATTTTGAAAGATGATTTCTTTTGTTTCATCTCATTTTCGAAAATTGTTTGCAGGTCTCTTTGAAAGGTTTCATGAGCTGCATCTACTTTTTCTTTTGCTTTTGTCCTAGACAGGGATTTCCCTTCGAGTTCCGCTTCCAGCACCGCTGTCTTTTCCGGCTTATCCTTAAATTCTACAATGACAGAAATGGAATCGGCACTCTTTTGATCTACCTCAGGGGATAGCTGTAGTCCTCCTTGGACATTCGTTTGTAATTGTTTAATCGCTTGACGCTGCTCCGGAGTAAGCTTCGATAGTACTTGATCAATGCCTGAAGAGGGCTGTGCATGCACTTGGTGTGTTAGTGTGGCTGGTGCTAGACTACTGCCTACAAGTCCTGCACTAAGTGCCAACATTGTGACATTTTTGGTGATTCTCTTTTTCATCCGTCTTTTCCCTTCTTTCTTATCTGATGATATATTCATACTATTTAGATTTGATAGAATCTAACTTTTGCAAAATTTCATCAAATTCAAATTTTATCTCAAATGAGTTTCAGTTTAGAAGATAGGTATGTTGGTTTGCACAAGGTACTAGAGGCACATGACTTGTATCTGTTTAATGAATAGGTGTCAGGAGGAATTCTCATAGAGCAAACTAGTTTAGGGAGTGCCGGGTTAATCTCCTTCTTTACAAGAAAGAATTGGCCATTTTTCAATTTTATCAACAAATGCAATTTCACCCGAAATTCCTTAGTCCTTATTAAAAAAGTAAATCAATAAAAAAAGCCAAGAACGATATCACGTTCTTGGCTTTTTTCATTAATGTTTAACCGTAATTTTCTTCGGTTCGGAAGTCAACGATAATCCCGTTTCATCTGTTCCTGTGACAGTCACATAATAATCACCGTCCGGATATTCAGTGCCAGCATACCATTTCAACCCATAAATTGAATGTTCATTTTCAATATCGGCATACTCGATCACTTCGCCTGCTGAATTAGAAATCTCTATATGCCAATCTATTCGTTTATAGCCAAAAATTAAGATGGAAGCCGGTTTCGTTTCATTCACATTGGATCGTGACACATTCCAATAATTGATAAATGGATCTGCATTCAGCAATTCCTCATTTCCATTATAACCAACACCAACATTTTGGAGAGCATCTATGGCTGATATCATGACAATTTCAGGTTTCTCGTCGGTAATGTACTCATTTGCATCACTGTATACGCTTTTACGACTACCGCCATTTACCCAGATGAAATTTCCGATATGTTTCGTTCCTTCTTCTGTGACATCCCACGTAATTTTATACTTCCCATCCGTTTGTTCTGTAATCTTGATATTTTTAACAACAGGCGCAACAGAATCCAGTTTAAACGGAATTTTCGTTTGTTGAGGCTCTGCTCCCTCATAATTCAATGTACTCTCATACACATACGTATAGTTCCCGTCAGGAAGTTGGTTCCCGCCGTCATCTTCCCCACTCCAGAACATCCCATCGAACTTATAAGAGTAATTTCCATAGCCCATAATGTTCTTTCTGAATGGGTACGGGCTGCCATCTTCCGTAAATTCACCGAAATTCGTGATGTTGGCAACAGTTTTTCCATTCTCATCCTCTACCTTCAGAGACATTTCTTTCAAATTACGAAACGCCGTGAAGGAAGGATATATACCTGACGCAACCGCATTCTTAGAATATCCAATCTTATTTGGATCAAATGTTCCTGTGGAAGTATCATACCCCATAGGCAACTCCATTACGTCATTCCAAAGAACGGTATATCCTAAGTATGGATCTCCATTCACCGGACTCACATCAATATTATTAAGGGAATCCCAATCGCCGTAATATCCCATGAAAGGCATCGTTAAAGTTGCTAAATCTTTTACAGAGGTTCCTTTAGGAACAAAGCGGACAAACCCTTCAACAAAACGACCTTCGCTTAACCCTTCCGGGAGTGTGACAGAGATCTTCACTTCGCCATCACGACGTGGTTTGTATTGAATTTTCTTGTCTCCCATCTGTTTTCCGTTGATTTTAACGACCGCTCCCTCTATCGGTATCGAATGTAAAGTTAGATATTCTCTTTCTACACCGCCATATGTCTTCTTCTCTGTCTCATCCATTAACACATCTACTACGATTTCATATTGGTCATTGGCTTTTTCAAGCTTTTTTGCCAAGGGCTCTACATCCAATGTGAAATCGAACGTTCTGTCCACTTCCTTTAACGCAACGGATGCAGCCTTTTCCAAAGGGGCACCTACATGTTCCACAAGGTAAGGAGATTTAATCGCTTGTTCAATCTTCATCAAACCTGAACCTTGACGTCTTGGTGAGTATAAGGAATTTTCATCGTCGGGATTCGTTAACACCTGGGACGTGTTCATTAATGCATTCTTCGCTTTTAAGACCGTTTCTTCATTTTTTGGTAAACCTAACTCCTCGTAATACTTCTCAAGAAGTAAAGCCGCTCCAGCTGCTACGTGTGGAGTTGCCATGGATGTTCCACTCATGGTTTCATATTCGTTGTTCAATACTGTCGAGCTGATCTTTCCTCCAGGAGCTGTGATTTCTGGTTTAAAGCTTAAATCCGTTGGTGAACCATAAGAAGAGAATGAAGACATCGGTTCTGTTGTCGGGTTTTGTACCCAAACACCTTCATCTGACAGTTGCACTGAAATCTTCTCTCCGCTTTGTAATCGCTCGATTAATTGATCTCCTTCTGTATGTCCAGTCGTAACGGCTGGAATGGTGTATCTTGAGAAATTTAAATTTGCATAAGATGGATATTTATCCGGTGGAATGACGATCAGTCCGACTGCCCCTTTTTTTGCTGAGTCATATTGAAGAGTCGAATAAACAGCATACGATTTTGCAGGTTTTGCAACTACAATTTTCCCTTCTAGATCCAAACCATCCAGATGGCTGCCAAATCCTTCACCGGCGAAAATCAATTCGTAATCTTGACCGGCTTCGAGTTCATCACTAAGCTTTTTGGAACTGGATTGTGTTTGATATCCAAGCTGACTTCCATCATTCAAACTTAAAGCATCGACACTCATCTGATCATTCTCTGATGAAGCAACCTGCAGTGCGGATGGTGTTACACCAGGGTCGCCAACAAGACCGATATCAGGATTTTTGGCCCATGGTAATTGTGATCTTTCCAGCAAGTTTTGTTTTGTACTATAAGAAGCGTTACCTGCCGCAGCTACGACTAATACCCCATGTTCTGTTGCATATTGAATGGCACGTTGTACCGGATCATTCGGGTCTACGCTTCCTGCGTCAGATCCCAGACTTAAATTGATGACATCAGCCCCAAACTCCACCGCATGATAGATTCCAGCCACGATATCATCGTCATATGCACCACTTCTACTATCCGAGAATACTTTTTCGGCCAATAGCTGTACATCCGGTGCCACTCCCATCGCCTTTTTCTGGGATTCTTCGTATGCCCCTACAATTCCTGCTACGTGGGTTCCGTGGGAATTACTTGCAGGAATGACATTGGTGTCTTTATCTGCCCAGTCATAGCCTGTCGGTACTTTGTCTGTATACCAAACATCATCTACTTCCGACTCATCAAGCTTCTCTTGTATGTTATGTTCATTATACTTCGCTTTTTTCTTTCCTTTTTCAGAAAGCGTCATGGCCTCATGGCGATAGTCGATGCCAGAATCCACGATCGCTACGACCATTCCATCGCCGCTGTAATTATATTTCGTCCATACATTCATCGCTTCCACAAGCTCGTTGCTCTTTACATCCATATGCTCATAGGTTTTGGCAATACGAATATCCTTTACGCCCTCTAGCTCTTTGATTTTCTCTGCGTCTTTCATCGTCGTTTCCATACTGAATCCATAAAAACCTGTTGAATACGTATGTATGATTTTAGAAGAAGCATCCCTCTTTTTCATAAACGTATTTTTCACTTGCTCTACCTGCTTTTCAGGTGCCGTTTTCAGTTTCTTATTTACGTCCACCTCTACAATTAGGCGAATACTTTCATTTGAGTTGAATGCTTTAAGGTCCTGTCCGTATAAAGGATCATCTGTAGCTTTCTTTTCCATATCCATCAATGGGAGTTTCCCTTTATGGATATGAGCAGGATCCATTTCTTCCTTAGACTGATAGAATTCAGCACTTGCTGGCGTAATCATACTGCTGCTTAGGAGAACGGACATCAATCCAATGGATAACGTACTTTTCTTCGAAACCATCATGTATTCACCCTTTTTGATAGAATAGTATCTTTCTTTTTACGTATCTCATAGAAGAAACAGTACTCCTGTGTAAGTATCATGAATATCCCCCTTCACTTCCCCTCCTCCTTCAATCAGTTTGAATACGGAGTACCATACTCTAACCATTTCTGTTAAGTGATCAGGTTTCCTGTTGGGGGAGTTCCGGTTTACCAACAAGGGCACAACGGGTCTTTTTACCCTGAAAATACCAACATTTTTTGCATTTCTCTTCAAATAGCCCTGACTGTTAGTTAAAAAGAATGAAAATTCTATAAAATAATTGGGGGAACCAGGGGAATTTTAATAATAAAAGAATAGAAGGATGTCAAAAGAATTCATTATAAGAAAATAGACTCACCATACTGATTGCTCTATATGTTTAAAAAGCTACCCATTGGAAATAAGAAAAAGGGAAAGAAATGTTCATGAACATTTCTTTCCCTTTTGTTAGTTAATGCCTACTTGTTATTCAGTTCGTTCTAATCCCATCATATTCAAATAATAGGCTAGATCTTTTTTTCCGTTGGTTTCTTTAGGTGATTTCCCTTTAGGCGCATCCGGTCCTTTTGTTAAGAAGTTCTTTTCAATGAATCGAACGTCCGTCTCGTTTACTACTCCATCCTGATTCAGGTCATATGTTTGAATCTCAGGGTTTTCTTTACCGTAATATTCAACGATATCCTGAACATCTTTGATGTCGATCAAACTGTCACTATTCACATCTCCTGCAAGACCCATTTTGGTTCCTCCGGAAACGAACCTTCCATACTCTTCACCCTTTAATTCAAATCCAGGTATGAATGGAGTATAAGTCTTTATATGTCCTGGTGTTTCCACTACGACATTGTATGTCTCACGTGAAGCCGGAACCCCATAAATGGTGTATTTCCCATTTGCAGCAATGCTGCCTTCGTATTTTTCACCATCCGGTGATAGGGCATATACCTTCGCTCCGATATTTTGAACTACACCATTTGGTAAATAGAGATTTCCGCTGCCACTTTTCTTCAAAAATGCTTCTGGTTTGATATTCCCTTCAACCTTTGAATGTTTGGACACGAAATCATAGGATGAAGTGCTGTAATATGGAAGAGACACAGCCTTATCTTCACCGGCCTTTGTGTAGCTTGACTTTGTGACATCCAATTTATCAGATCCATAAAACCAGTCATCTTGAGTGACCTTGAACGTCACATCCACAACAGGCATATCACCATTCAACCCGGAGTACCCTTCTCCGTTCAATGCAGCTCCTACCGTTACGTTAGCGTAATATCCAGAATCGCTTACTACAGGATCCTGAAGGGATGCCTGAAGCCCGTTCTCTTCTGCATAGGCTTTAAATTCATCATTCAACTTTGCCGATTCAAATGAGTACATTTCCCCTTTATATTGAATCGTGTACTCTCCTGACATAAGATTTTTTACGTTATTCAAGCTCAGAGTCATGGTCACTGTATCGTCTAACCCAACTTCATTCTTGTTGTAATAAGATGTTACATATTCAGTGCCCTCTTGTAAGAAGATATAACTTTGGTAATTGACATTCATTGCCATATCAGCACCGGCTAAACTTAATCTTAATGCTCCATCTGCAATATCAGAAGGTTCGATTCCAAACTGAGTATCCCCTTCTGAATCGGCTGAAGGGAAACAACAATTGTAGTATGGACGGATGCCAGTTGCTATAAAAAATCTGTTTGATGATTGATCATAATTCATTCCTTTTGATTGCAGGACATCCACTGTTTCATCCTGCACATTTCCGTGTAGCCAGAATGCTGTCTTTCCAAACTCTTCTGTGTACATATCTTCACTGATTTCATACACATCTGAAGCTTTATCAAATGTCACTTGGGGTTTTGTATTGTCGACGATGACAGGTGTGTCGATCGTATACGTTTTACCCTCTTCGTCGTACCCTATGAATTCTAATTCATAATCCCCTTCAGGCAAATCAATACTTTGGTCTGATATCGGATTTTGATTGTCATTTGTAAACGGATAAACGACCCCTGAGAAAACATAAGGAATGTAATATTTTTTGTCAGGCTTTGCATTCGCATCTTCAAGGGAAGCAATGAATCCAATAGCTTGACCCGATTGTCCATCTTTCACTATAATGTCTAACTTGGTCAGTGGGCTTTTCATTTTGAATATTGCTGTTAGGTATGGATTGTAGTACTGCCACTTAGGCGTATTATTCGCAAGAGCGGGCCTGTCTGTTTCAAGATAGTCGAACCCTTTTCCAGTGACTCGGATCGCAAACGGAACCTGGTACGTTTCACTCGCATCACTTGCATTCGTCAGGTGAATATATCCTTCATATCGCCCTTCTTCTGCATCTTCCGGAACCGTGATCGTTGGTGAAATCTCTTTCGAACCGCTTGCGGCAACCGCTACACTCGTCGGAACGTCTAAGTGAATGCCGTTCGCAGCTGAATCCTTGATACCTGTACGTTCACCATGGTATTCGACTTCAACCTTGAATGACTTGTCTTCCCCGCCATTGTTCTCGATGTTCATCCTGCTGTCTGCTTTAATTCCATCGTCATCTTTGTAGTGACTTCCGAAAGAGATGGATGCCGTCTCTTCATCGATCTCGACCTCTTCACCATTTTCATTTAGATTTTTTGTTGTATCCATCACTTTGATGGATACATCGGCATGTACTGCATCATAGGCATCCACACGTCCCGCTCCCTGTTCAAATACGGATACGTCACCATTCAAATCTTCTGCCGTGTTCATTAAGGCGGCTTTCACATCGAATGGTGAGAGATTTGGATTTTCTTGAAGCATGAGGGCCACCACTCCCGCAACATGAGGTGTTGCCATCGATGTTCCCTGAAGGCGGGTATAGGCTGCAGAATAGTCTACCCCTTCTTCCGGGCTATTGATATATTCTGGAATGGTTGAGAAGATCGCTACCCCAGGTGCCACAACATCCGGTTTAATATCATAGCTTCCAGCCACAGGTCCCCTTGAGCTGAAGCTGGCCAGGTTATCCCCTTCTGTTTGGACAGACGCTACATCTCCAAACGTAATGGATGCGTTATCGCCTAGCCCTTTCAAACGCTCTCCATCCGTTTTTGTCATACGAAAGGTCGGGATATAGTCTGATCCTTCTCCCAAATAGGCCTGAATCTCACCGTCTATATTATTGTAGATGATGACAGCTTCAGCCCCTGCTTCTTTCGCTTGTTTCATTTTCTCCACAAAGGCAATTTCACCACGTTGAATCAAGGCAATTTTCCCCGTTAGATCTTTCCCTTCAAAATCAGCTTCATATCCAAGTCCGGCAAAAACTACTTGTTTTGACTGATTTTGAAGAGATGATAAATCATCGGAAAAGTTCTTTCCCAATAATAAAACATTCTCAAATGTTTCACCATTTACACTCATGGATTTGAAGGTAGGGATATCCATGTCAAAATCACTTGCCCCAACCGTAATGCCGAGGGCCGCTGCACCTGGAGCTCCAAGTGTTCCTTCTTCCGGCCCACTGTTTCCTGCTGCCACTACTGCCACCACTCCTGAGAGCATCGCATTGTTAACTGCAACCGAAGTCGGATATAGCGGATCGTTCGTTGAAGCACCCAAAGATAAGTTCATGACGTCCATGTCATCGATGACAGCTTGCTCAATTCCTGAAAGGACACTTGTGGCTGTTCCAGCACCGTACGGACCAAGAACACGATAGCCATATAAATCGACATTAGGGGCAACCCCTTTTACCGCATAGTCGACTGTATTCTTCTGTTCGCCGCCAATCGTTCCCGAGACATGTGTACCATGCTCCGTGTAGTAGGCTGATCCAGAAGCAGGATTGACCTCAGGTTTACCTGAATTCTGCCAATCTTCATAGGTTGTTTCCATAGGGTCATTATCGTTATCAATGAAATCATAACCACCCTTATAGGCATCCTGCAAATCAGGATGATGATAGTCAATTCCTGTATCAAGTACTCCGACCTTGATTCCTTCACCCGTTATATTTTCATCATGAAGTTTATCTACATTGATTTGCGGGATACTATCCATCATTTTAGATTCAGAAGCTTCCCCTTCCATTTCCGGAAGTTCAAGCTGAACGACTTCATCTTTCCATACACGTTTCACGACCCCGGAATCCAGCAAACTATCAATCTCATTTCCCGGGATGGACATCGCGACACCATTGATGGCGGAACGATATTCTTTCGTGATCTTCGCATCTTGTAATCCAGAGCTTGCACTCTTTTTATTTTTCATAGAATGGAATGTTTGTTTGAATTCACTGTGAGATTTCTCTACCTTTTCAGCCGCTGCTTTAGTAGTCGTTCGGAGTCCCTTAGCCGCCTGCTTCATCACTTCCACTTTAGCAGGTGCCTGTTTGAATTCAACGATGACATCAACGAGTCCTTCGCTTTCTGTATTAATATTCGGAGCGATTTCAAAATCCGGTTTCGCTTCGATCTGTTTAAGAGCACTTCTCTGCTCATCCGATAGATTCATCAACGTCTTTTCTACATCTTTTACCTGTGTGAACTTAGACGGATTTGGCGAACCTTCTGCCATCACGTTAAATGGCATCCCTGATGTGCCTAGTAAACTTGTAGCCAGTGCAACCGTCAAGATCTTGGCTGAACGTTTCTTATTCATACTTTTCCCCCTCTTATATTCATCCATTAGCGTAGAGTTGTTTACAGTTTGTATTTTAATCTTCTTTAATATGACTGTTAATTGGGAAAATTCTTTACACTTTCCGACATTTATCTTAAAGATTCTATTTTTTTTATGACATTTCTCTATTAAGTCATGAAGAAAGTTGGGAAAGTTACGCATGAGTTAGTCTTTGTACCTATTTTTTATTTCCTACACCCTTATAAATAGGTAAATACACCCTTTACCGAAAGGTGAATAATCCCTATTAAATTTCTTATAAAAGTAAAAAAACAAGCAACCAATAGCAGTCGCTTGTTTTTACTTTTTTATTTGAAGAGGTTCAATATGGTTAAAGATTAACTTTTTCAATAGCTCATTCGATAATTGAAGATAGTGATTGGAAGAAATCAGGTCCCCCTTCTCTTTAAAATAAACCGCTAGTCGTTCTGAAAATGACGCGGCCTTATAACGATCATATTGCTTCATCATTGGCAGACCACGATCGATTAAATAGTCGCTAAGCCGTTTATCATCCTCTGTCGCATCTAAATACAACACCATCAACTCCGTATATTTAACGGACTCTTGATCTTTAAAATCTTTTAGGTTCTCCTGCAAAAGATTGATTGCTATTTCCCTCTCGTTCAAGTCCAGCAACACTTGTACCATTTCAATCAATGTGCCGTAATACCCCATTGTATGCTTTTTTTTCAATTTGAGGGACTGGGAGAAACAGTCTAACGACTCTTGCAGCCTTCCTTTTTTTCTATTTAGCAATCCGAAATTATGAAGGGCGGTAATTTTCGTTTCGTTATCCTTTAACATCTCTGCATCGTTTAAGGCCGTATGCAACATGACTTCTGCACGTTCAAAATCGTTAATATAAATCAAGTTAGCCGATAATCCGATTTTCACATGGAGTATCCTCAAAATGTTCCCAGTGTTCTGAAAAATCCTCAATGCCTTGTGTGAGTAATGCAGAGACAATGTAAAATGCTTCAATAACCCATGATTAGCCGCTTTATAATAATAATAATCTGTTACTTTCTCACTATAGAGATCGGCTCTATCCTCTATTTGATCAAAGATGGAAAGCGCCTTGGAGTATTGCTGTTTCTGTCCGTAATAAATTCCCTGAAAGAACTCCCATAAATACTTTTCAAACGATGAAAATTTACTCATATTCTTTTTGAGTCCAAGAGAAGCCTGTTCATATTCGGTTGGATTGTTCGTGAATAATTGATATCGAAGCATGTAAAGCTCAAATAAGTAAACCATTTCCGTACATTGGATATAGTCTTTATGTCTTTGTAACTCCTGATACAGTCTTTCGGCATGATCTCGATGAAGTCTCTCAATCGCTTCATAGAATTGGGCTAGCTGGCGTTTCAAGTAAAGTGTCTTTGCCGTTTCCTCTTCGATTGATACACCAAGTCGCTTACAAAGTAATTCTAATGTTTCCAGATTTCCTTCTTTAGAACTGTTCTCAATCTTGCTTAAATGAGTGGTTGAACATATCCCCTTGCAAAGCTGCTCTTGTGTTTTATTTTGTTTTTTTCGATGATAGTAGATGATCCTGCCTATAGACATTGTTTCACTTCCCCCCTTGTATATATCTATCATTATACATAGGATATTCGTTTCTTATAAGCTATTAATGGGAAGTAATTATCCTTATCTTATTGGGTAATATATATAAATTATTAATAAATATACATTTTTACCTTTTCAAGGAAAGTGATAAATTCAAATAGACAGCTTTTGTCATTAATGTGTTCTGAGGGCAAGGTACAGGATTTTATGAGTTAATTGGTCTTAATGGTATAAACCAATTAAACCCTACAAAAGTCTTATGGGTGTAGTGAAAAGAGAATTAGACCGCTAATAAACATTCCCAAGTGTGATTTCTAAAAATAAGAAAAGAGAAACCTCCCCTATTTATAAAGGTAAATTTCTCTTCATTCGTTATACTGGTTAAAACCTATTCCCGATCAAATAGCACTCGTCCCGCAATCCCAGGATTCGTCATTTCATAAGGATTCAGAATTAAATCAAGCTCTTCTTCTGTCAAAACATCATATTCCAAGCATAGCTCTCTCACTGATTTTCCTTTTAGAATGGCTTCCCTGGCGATTCTGGATACGACTTCATACCCCAAGTGAGGATTCACAGCTGTAATGATTCCCACACTATTTTCCACATACTCTTTCATACGTGTCTCATTCGCTTCAATTCCCACAAGACAATTGTCCGTAAAGCTTCTGAACGCATTGTTCATGATACTGATAGACTGAAGGAGATTAAATACGAGTACTGGTTCCATCACATTCAGTTCAAGCTGGCCCGCTTCTGATGCCAAGGAGATGGTCTGATCATTCCCCATGACCTGAAAGGCTACTTGATTGATTAGTTCAGGCATGACCGGATTGACTTTACCGGGCATGATGGAAGAACCGGGCTGTCTGGATGGCAGTGATATTTCACCAAGTCCGGCGCGCGGGCCCGAAGCCATCATACGCAGGTCATTGGCAATCTTGGACATATTGACCATACATACCTTCAGTGCAGCCGAAACTTCTGTGTATGCGTCGGTATTTTGCGTAGCATCGACAAGGTGCTCAGCCCCCGTTAATGGTAACCCACTGATATCGGCCAGATGTTTCACGACACTCTTGATATATACAGGATCCGCGTTTAATCCAGTTCCTACTGCAGTCGCCCCCATGTTTACTTCATAGAGGTGCTCCCGTGTTCGTCCGATACGTTTAATATCACGCTCCACTACCCTGCTATACGCTTCGAACTCCTGCCCAAGGCGAATCGGAACAGCATCTTGAAGATGGGTACGTCCCATCTTAATGACGTGATCGAACTCCTGTGCTTTCTTTTTAAAGGCGTTCAGCATATGTTCCATCGTGACAAGTAGTTTCTCTAATAACTTCAGTGTGGAAATATGAATGACTGTCGGGAATACGTCATTCGTTGACTGTGACATATTCACATGACTGTTCGGGCTTACCTTTCCATATTCACCTTTTAGATGGGACATTAGCTCCAGGGCACGATTGGCAATGACTTCATTAGCGTTCATGTTGATGGAAGTCCCTGCCCCTCCCTGAATGGGATCGACGATGAAGAATTCATGAAGCTTCCCTTCCAATATTTCATCAGAAGCTTGCACGATGGCTTGACCGATCCCGTCATAAAGACGTGTGGTTTCCATGTTTGCTAATGCTGCCGCTTTCTTCACGACTGCTAAGGCATCAATCATCTCTTTATGGATTTTGTACCCCGTAACCGGAAAATTTTCCACTGCCCGTAAGGTTTGAATTCCATAGTACACATCTTCGGGTACTTCTTTTTCTCCAAGAAAATCTTTTTCGATTCTAAATCCACTAGTGACATTTATCATTTTTTTCTCCCCATTTTCGAATTACAGTTTCTCTAATTGATGATTCTATCAATTCCTGACACAGTAGGCAACGATTAATACCAAAACCCCAATAATTTCATTACTCTCCATATAAAAACGGTTCTTAAAAGGTGAAATTCTAGAAAAAAACGTCTCGTGTCGATTCACGAAACGTTTAATACGTCATTTAATCAAATTGCACACGAAAACTGCACCCTTTGCAGATAAATCCCGCTTTTCTAGCAATCTATTCATTCTGTTTGACCTGCTCCCTCAACTCTTCCAGCTCATTAACAAGTTTCATGACCAGCTCATCACTTTGCCTTAGCTGTTCATTTAATAGTCGAATGGTTTCTTCTTCCCAATGATATGGACTACCGTGATTAGGAGTATAATGTAAGTCTCGGTAGACGTCTCCTTCTTCTTCTGTTTCACGGAAATATACCGCTACTTCACAGCCTGAGTCCCCAGCTGCTATTCGTTTTCGCAGAACCACTTTAGAATAACCGAATTGACGGGATGCAATCCCTCCAAATACGCTAGATGTCATATTGCACAAATGTGGAGCATCCTGAACGACTTCTCCAAATGGGCAAGCCGTAGCCTTTACGACGACATGATCAGAATATACTTTAGATATGTAAAAATGCCCACCGATTGAATTTTTCAAATCGACAATGACCTCTGCATATCGGTCGACCGTCCAATCCTCACCTTTATCCCCATATAATCCTTCAATCCATTCACCTGTACGAAGGCCGATTTGACGAATGTATTCATCTGCTGTTTTACCTACCGTTTTTTGATGTATATACGCGTATTGAGTGATGAGTTTACTTAAGAATATCGTGCCGGTTAGTGATGTCTCAGTTTCCACCTTATCACTCCTTCATTTTTTCAGGAACTCCACTCATCAGGAAACGCTTACATTCTTCTCGAACTTTATGAGAGGCTTCCACGAAAATTCTGTAAAGACAGATGAATACCCATTTCTTTCAGTATAACACCTAATAAACACTATCTGCCTATTTTTTGAAATTAAATTAGATACATGGACGGAAACCCAAGTTCTATATAGGTCAAAATTCTCATATATTACCAGAGAAAAGGAGGGAAATTAGATGGGGATTAAACTGATCAAAATTTCTGTCGTCTACTTTATGATTGGTGTGTGTATCGGACTGTATATGTCCATGGTCCATGACTACAGTTTGTCTCCGGTCCATGTCCACATTAACTTATTAGGCTGGACTGCCCTAACGTTAGCAGGTCTCATTTATCACTTATTCCCGGCAGTATCTTCTACTAAACTGGCTAAAGCTCATTTCTGGCTTCACAATGTCGGATTGCCCCTTATGACGATTGGTTTATTTTTCTTAATACTTGGAAATGAAGGCGTCGTCCCGGTTATTGCTGCCGGTGGTGTAGTGACTACAGTCGGTGTCCTTTTGTTTGGAATCAATGTCTTGAAGGAATTGAAAGCAGAGTGAAGGTAGTGAGCGCCACCTCCGACGTTGAGGTTGGCGTTCTTTTGTTTGGTTAAATTGATTGATTATTCATATTTTTTAACCAACAAGGACAAGATGATGCTACAATAAAAAATGTAGTCATTATAATCAATAGGAGTGATAGACATGTCAGTCAATGTTTACCTTAATTTTAATGGGAATTGTCGAGAAGCAGTGGAGTATTATGCAGAGGTATTCGGTACGGAGCCACCGCAGATCATGACGTTTGCAGAAGCACCTCCCCACCCTGATTATCCCCTTCCTGAAGAAGCCAGGAACCTCGTGTTACATACAAGACTGACAATCGATGGCAGCAACGTCATGTTTTCCGACGTGTTTCCTGATATGCCTTTCGTGGAAGGAAACAATATCACCCTGGCCCTGGTAAGCAACGATACTGAAGAGTTGACAACCCGTTTCCACAAACTGAAAGAAGGCGGGAAGGTGGATATGGAGCTTCAGGAGACATTCTGGAGCAAGTTGTATGGTCAGGTGACCGATAAGTTCGGTATTCAGTGGCAATTTAACTATGAGAGTGAAGAAGAATAAACTCAAAAAATCAGCCCTTTTTAGGGGCTGATTTTTCATTATTAGTAGTTTGTTAGTTGATTGGTAAAGATTGAAGTCTGATTATTTTTGATAGGGTTTATTTAATATCCTGCTCGTAAAACATCTCTTCTTTCGCCTTTAGTTTAGGACCTTTTTTAGCCTTTGGACCCTTAAAATCCACTCTGGCACGGTCATAAACAGCAGATCCCACGATTTCGGCCACATCTTGAAGCTTTGCTTTGCTAATTTTATCAATGGTGTCTTCAGGTGTATGATACCAAGGTTCTGAAGGGCTATGGATAAATAGTGCAGCAGGAATTCCTACTTCAGCAAAAGGAACATGATCACTGCGTCCACCCTGACCGTATGGTGTCGCCTCACCGTTTAGTTTTTCACTTGATTTCTGGGCAAGCTCCGTCACAAGGTTAGGCTTACCATCGAGAGTAAGCATGACAAGGTCACCTGCATCTTTACTACCTACCATATCAAGGTTGAAGTTAGCCACCGTACGATCGATTTCATCTTCTGATAACGTCTCAACATAGTGTGAAGAACCTAGTAAGCCTACTTCTTCTGCTCCGAATGTGATAAAGCGAACTTCCGTATCTGTCTGTTCATTCTTCAGGACACGTGCAAGCTCGAGAGTCATAGCAGTTCCTGAGGCATCATCGTTTGCTCCAGGAGCTCCAGCTACCGAATCATGATGAGAACCTACGACAATAATATCGTCAGTTGCTTTCTTTTTATTTTTTGGATGCTTTGTTGCAATCACATTATGAGAAGTTTTTTCTCCTGTTTCCGCTCCTTCGATCGTAATGGTGACTGATTTTCCCAACTCAGCTGAAAGTGCTTCCCCTTCTGCTTTTGATAGGGCAACTGCCGGAACAAAGTCATCATTATGTTCTCCTAATGTACCGCTTAATGGTCCATCTGAATGGTTATAAATGATGACTCCGACCGCTCCCTTTTCAGCTGCATTTAATACCTTTTCACTAAAACTGATTTCCCCGCGTTCAACAAGGGCAATTTTCCCCGTCAGGTCATGGTCTTGAAGGTCTTCCTTCTTTCCAAGACCCGCATCAACAAGTTCACCCGTTACATTTCCACTGACTGAGTATGTAAATGCTCTTGGCGCATATTCCCCTTGTTGGCTCTCTACAGATAGCTCAATCGTAGTAGGTGGTGTGTAGCCATAAAACGTAAATGGCTGGATTTCCACTTCATATCCATACGATTCAAATTGCTCCTTAATATAGTGAACAGCATTTTCTTCAGAAACTGTCCCGGCTACACGTGGAACTTTTGATAAGTAATCAATGTTTTGATAGATTTTTTCTCCATCAATCTTTTTTAATAGTTTCTTATCAAAGTCATTTTGAACATGGTGATATCCGACTTCGCTACTTTGAGCAAAAGCGGGCTGTAACCCAATGGCTCCAATGGATAAAGTGGCGGCAAGAGTAAGAGATACAATCGGTTTTTTCAACAATCAAATCCTCCTGGTAGATTAATAGTTTGAATATACTGAATCATACATTATTTCGCAAGACGAAATAAGAGGCGAAATCACCAGTAAAATTTTACTATTTTTTCTATTTATAGGAATATACTGTGTTTCTGTTGAGAATATAAAAATAGAGACCGTTGAATGAATTCAACGGTCTCTATTTCAAATTAATGCATTAATGCATTAATGCATATTGCTCAATACCCAAATCGATCCAAGTACGATCACAAGGGCAATGAATGCAGCTGACATCATTTTTCCTACCTGCCATCTGCCTTCTCCTTCTGTTACGTGCATGAACATAAACAGTTGGATTGCCGCCTGGATAAAGGCAAGAACAAATACAAGAGCCACCATCACATTGTACGCGAGTCCTGCGTAAAGTCCGAACCAAACGGCCAAAAATGTCAATGCAATGGATAAAACAAAACCTATAATCTGTGTCCAAGGAATACGACTATGATTCGCTGTATTGTGTTCCATTATCCCACCATCCCTAGTAAGTACACGCTTGTAAACACGAAGATCCATACAAAGTCCAGGAAGTGCCAATACAAGCTGGATACGAATAGTTTTTTAGCGGTATCTGGATTTAATCCTTGTCTTTTCACCTGGAACATAACCAGTATAATCCATAAAATACCTAGTGATACGTGGAGACCATGCGTTCCGGTCAATAGATAGAAAGAAGACCAGTATGCATTGGTTCCCATGGCTGCTCCCTCATGGATCAGGTGAAGGAATTCCGTGATTTCCATGTAAAGGAATCCTGCTCCAAAGAGCAGTGTGATGATCAGCCAGACCATCATCCCTTTGACATTTCTTCTTCTTAATTCATTTATCGATAACCCGGACGTGAAACTACTGATCAATAATAGTAACGTCATGATGATTGTATTCTTCAGATCAAATACTTCAGATGGAAGCGGTCCTCCAACCGTGCCGCTTTCAAGGGCAAAGAATGTAGCGAAAATAGTGGCAAATAGAGCTACTTCCGCACCAAGGAAAACCCAGAATCCGAAAATATTCAGTTTGCCGATCTCCGATTGATATTCAAGTGGCGTATTTGGATCTACATTTGTACTATGTGCCATATTCACGCCTCCCTCTTATACGGATTTTCAGTTTTTTCTATTTCTTCCACACTTACATAGTAACCAGCATCCTGTTTGTGTGAGAATAGTGAACGGTATGCCATGCATCCGAAGATACCGATAAGGGCAAGAATCGCCATCCACCACAGTTCAAACACCAAGCCGAATCCTCCAACGAAGAATAACCCGGACATGATAAATGGTGTCCCTGCATTACTTGGCATATGGATCGGTTTATACTCAACCTTTTCAGGTTTGCCAGATTCTTTTCTCTCTTGTTTCATATAGTAGAAAGCATCCGCACTCTTCACTTCAGGAACATGAGCGAAGTTATAATGGGGTGGAATCGCAGAGCTGGTCGCCCATTCAAGCGTACGTCCATCCCAAGCATCCCCTGATAGTTCCCGTTTTGCAAAACGATAGCTATAGTAGACGTTATAGACGATGATCATGAATCCTACTCCCATTCCGAAAGCCCCGACAGAAGAGATGACATTCAATGCTGTCCAGCCATCTTCTGGTCCGTATGTGTACACACGTCTTGGCATACCGGAAAACCCTAAGACGAATTGCGGTAAGAAACATACATTGAAACCGATAGAGAAGAACCAGAAAGCCCATTTTCCGATTCGTTCATTCATCTTATGACCAAACATTTTTGGATACCAGTATACGAGTCCTGCGAAGCAGGCAAATACCACACCGGCAATCAGCGTGTAGTGGAAGTGAGCAACCAGGAAGTAGTTGTTGTGATATTGGAAGTCAGCTGCAGCCATACCGAGCATGACCCCTGTCACTCCACCGATCAGGAAGGTTGGAATAAACGCAACGGACCACATCATGGCGACGGTAAATTCAATCCGTCCCTTGTAAAGAGTACCCAACCAGTTGAATATCTTGATCCCGGTCGGTATGGCGATCGCCATCGTCGAAATCGAGAATACACTGTTCACCGCAGCGCTTCCGCCCATCGTGAAGAAATGGTGAACCCACACAACGAAGCTTAACCCTGAAATGGCTACTAGTGAGATAATCATTGATTTATAACCAAACAATGTTTTTCTTGCAAATGTTGCAATGATTTCTGAGAAAATACCGAAAGCAGGCAAAATAACGATATATACTTCCGGGTGTCCCCATAACCAGAATAAATTCGACCAGAGCATCGGATTCCCGCCGGCTGTCAGCGTGAAGAAATGCGTACCGAATAATCGGTCAAATGTCATCAACGCTAATGTCACCGTTAAGATCGGGAAAGCAAATACGATGATGAATGCAGTAATCAATGTCGTCCACGTAAACATCGGCATACGAAGAAGCGTCATGCCTGGTGCACGCATTTTGATGATCGTAACAACAAAGTTGATCCCCGTTAATAATGTACCAATTCCGGAAATCTGCAAGCCAAGAAGGTAATAGTTAATTCCCGGTCCCGGACTTCCTTCGATTGCCAATGGTGCGTAGTTCGTCCATCCGGCATCCGGTGATCCACCGAATACGAATGACATATTGAAAAGGATCGCCCCAAACATGAATGACCAGAAACTTAAGTTATTCAGGAATGGGAACGCGACGTCCCTTGCACCTATTTGGAGAGGGACTACGACGTTCATTAGTCCAAGTAAGAATGGCATTGCCATGAATAGAATCATGATCGTACCATGTGTCGTAAAAATTTCATTGTAGTGCTGTGATGATAAAAATTCATTATTGGGCACCGTTAATTGCGCCCTCATTAAAAGTGCATCGACTCCTCCGCGGAAGAGCATGATCAATGCAGCAATGATATACATGATACCGATTTTTTTATGATCAACACTCGTGATCCAGTCGTTCCATAGCCATTTCCATTTTTTAAAGTATGTTAGGGTTGCGACGATCCCGATTACGGTGAAAACGATGGAAATATTGGCTCCAAGAATCAACGGATCATTGAGGATTAAATTATCCTTTATAAAATCAAACATCTAGAAGTCCTCCTTTCTTAGTGTTCATGTCCTTCGTTATTTTCATGGCCTTTATGCTCTTCATTATCATGGTCTTCATGGTGATCATGATCCTCCATGTCTCCATGATCACCATGATTTCCATGACTTGATTCAGCATCTTTATCCGCACCATGTGAAGATGCCTCTACACCATATTTCTCACGGATCGCCATGGCATATTCAGAATTCTTCCCATGGTCGACGATGGATAAGTGAGTAGATGAGAAAGTCATCTTGTCTACGGTGTCAGGAAGCATGAGCTTTTCATACGTTTCTTCCGTCAGCTTCGGCTCATTTTCCTGAGCATCTTTTACCCACTCTCTATACTTCTCTTCTTCTAACGCAACAAAATCAAACTTTTGGTGGGTCATCCCTTCACCAGTGAAGTTTGAATTTCTTCCATCATACGTTCCCGGCTCATCAGCCTGTAAGTATAAATCATTCACCATTCCCGGCATACCATAAATCTGTCCGCCGATTTGAGGCACCCAGAAAGAAGCCATGGAATCTGCAGCCGTCACCTTAAATAAAATGGGATGATCTTCCGGTACATTGACATAATTAACTGTCTCAATACCTTCCTCTGGATAACTGAAGATCCATTTCCAATCAGCAGCAGTCGCATGGATCACAATCGGATCTTTATGAGCAGTTGCTTTTGGAGCTTCCTTTAATTCATATAATGCCTTTGTATTTGGGATAGACAAGGCAATAACAATCAAAACTGGAATAAGCGTCCATATTATTTCTAATTTCGTACTCCCGTGCATTTCGGGCTTGTAATCGCTATCCTTTTTACTGCTGCGATATTTTAGGAGAATAACAGTAAAGAAGGAAAGAACGACAACCATGATGCCAAGCATATAGTAGATTGACAGCATGATGAGATCTTTCTGAACGGCCCCTACCGGCCCTTTCGGATCGAGAATGATCATTTCACTTCCCGAACTGAATATAATGATGAAAAATAAGGAAACCAGACTGATCAAGACAATCAAGTATGGCTTGAATTTATTGAACATAGGGGAAATCACCTTCCTTTATGTCGGATTTATCACTGTAGACCTATACTATCAAATTCTATTAAAAGGTACCCTTGTTTCACTTAACTTTAAACAGATTTTCGAAATTTCGTCGAAGTTTATTCACAGAACGGTAACAATGTTGGAAAGAATTTCTCACATCTCAAAAAAATAACTCTCAAAATTATTCAAGAATAATTTTGAGAGCGGTTTATGAATTGATTATTTAGAAAAGTAAGATTCCCTTACCACTGCCGTTCAACCTTTATATAAAACCCTCCTGCTGATGATTAAACCCTACATAACTTCTTTCCGTGAAAGGCATCTAATACCAATCACCTTTCAGATATCCCCTTCCACCTATCATAAATAGGTGGCTCTTTTTAAAGAGCAAGTCCCGGCAGCCTCCTTGAGCTTTGGAGAATAATAGCTGAGCTTTTTAATGAAATAACAGGTTTCAGGGAAATGATGTTCTAAAAAACGGAGAGTGGTTTTATTCAGCAGTTTTTTCTTATTATATTTCATAACCATTCCAGAGATATACTGACTCATTTCCAAAGTCGTTTGACCAACTTCATGGGCAAATTCCCTCTGCCGGGCGAAGCCAGGCTGCTTAAATCGGAGATATCCTTTCAGATGCCGATTTTGAATGATATACACTTGATATTGGTTAATATAAGCCTCTGCCTGCCTGCTCGCGTTAATTTCTATGGGATCGAGTATGTTTTGAAATAATACCGCGTGCCCCAGCTGATCTTCAAGCCATAAATCCATCAAATTCACCAAAGGAAGCGGCTCTGGCTCTTCACCCTTCTGGAGATACATTAAAATCCGCAAGTATTCCTGGTTTTCTGCAAGCGTGCCATTTAGGTAAGTAGGGGATAAATTTAGATTAACTTTATTATCGATCCTTAACGATTGCAGCATTCCTTCAAATTCGAAATAACCTTTGGCCACCGGCCACACCTTATTCGAAAACCAGACCATGGTTTCATCCTGATGGTCTGCTGTACGCGGAACGCGGTTTAATTGGTCGATAAGCTCCCCGAATAGTTGAATGTACTGCTGTGAAACACCCACATACTCTGCTTCAGCGGCAGATAAGTGGTCTCTGATGAAATAAGCATGATCCTGTAATACCTCAAGCCAGAATAAGTGCTCCTCCCATGTCGTGATCATTTGATTCGCCACATTTTTACCCCCTTTTTATTATTTATATATTTAATTAGGAGTGAAAAAAGAAGGACTTCATTCAGAACTACCATTAGATTAAAGAATCGTGCACGAATGTACATAAGTTTTTCATAAAAAAGGAAGAATATATTTACCACTATGATGAAAAGGGTGTCCTTCTATGAAGAATAGAAAACAAATGATTATGTTAATGGCCTTGCTGCCCTGGTTATCCCTTCCACTTCTGCGCAAAAAAACGTTCATTAGATTTCTACCCGGTACACTGTTTATGTGCGTATATTTAGTAGCAGAGGGCATTTTGGCTACCCGGAGAAAATGGTGGTGGTTTCCTTTTTCCATCAAACCGAATGTACTGGCTGAACTGCCATTGATTCTAGGTCCTTTTTTTGTTGGGTCATTTTGGATATTTAAATACACATACGGGAAGTTCTGGATCTATTTCCTGGTTAATTTGATTGTAGATTCTTTTTTCACTATCTTCATGTTGAATTGGTTCAAGAGGATCGGATATGTCACCTTGATCAGGTTTACACGAATGCAGCTGTCGTTACTCTTTTTATTAAAATCGATATTTATGTATGGATTTCAGTATTTGTATGAGAACGTTTTTTCCGGCACGATTAAAAAAGAGGAGCAAGTGGAAAGTTAATAGGTCATTCCGTGGTTATTTAAAGAAAAAACCTCTCATCGCTATTGAACGAAGAGAGGTTTTTGCCGTTGCTATTTTCTTATAGTAAATTTCCACGCTCATGTAATGAACCTTCACTCAGTGATGTGTTCCTTCACCTTTAAAACCACCAGCAGTTTTACTCACTACCATGCTGGTCATAGAGGCTATGATGGCACTTCCGATAATATCAGATGGATAATGATGTCCCAGCCAAATCCGGGAAAGACCTGTCAACACAGATAGTATCCACATGATCGAACCAAGGAAACGATCATAAAGAAAAATGGACGTAGAAACGGCACATGCCAGCAAGGTATGCTTACTTGGAAATGAAGAATCCGTTCTTGATGGAATGAGTATGCCGACCCGCCGTTTGGCAAATGGACGCGGCTTAAAGTAGAATAACTTAACCAAAGTGTGAAGAAACAAAGTAATTACAGAAGACATCACTGCATTCCACGACACTCTTCTATAATGATCATTTCGAAACCACATGAATAGCAAAACAAATATAAAAACATAACGAATCTTTTTTGATAAAAAGATCATCAGTAAATCAACCGGTTCCGAGCGACCAGAAAGCAGGTTGATTGCACTGAATAGTTTGTAGTCCATAAATATGCCTCCATTTTGATAGATACCAATAAAATCCCCTATTAAAGCGTGATGTATGTAAAAATCTATTTATGAATTCATTTTTATACCGTTATTGGAAAACCAATTCATAAAGATAGCAATAGTCAGTAACTTTTCACAGTATCATCAGTAAACAAGGGTTGTAAACCAAGCTGACGCTCCATAAGCCTTGTCTGATTCCCGCCTGATTTTGTACTAATAGACGGTTCAAATCATATTCTTATCATAAGAAAACAATAAGAAGGAGGGCAAAGTCAGTTGATAAAAGTAAAAGTTGGTTTACAGCCTATCGTAAGTAAGATCAATTTACCCACTGTGTTGAAAACGGCTTTACTCCCGGGTGACTCAAGGGAAAGACTATTTATCGCAACCCAGGTAGGAGAAATCTTTTACATAAGAAATGGAGTTATCCGGACGTTTTTAGATATTCGCTCACGAATTCTAAGACTGGGCGTTTCTGGAGGCGGTTATGATGAACGGGGATTACTGGGGATGGCATTTCATCCAGAGTTTACTTTGAATGGTCTGTTTTATCTTCATTATTCAGCCGCTGGAACAGAAGGATCAGGTGCGCTTGATGATACTTATAAGCCTGACCCGTGTGATCCTGCAACATTAAACCTCAGGTGGACAAATAGGGAAAATCAATATGATCATATTGATACGATCGAAGAATGGATATTACATGCGAATGGGACACCCAGGAAACGACGGACATTGCTTAATTTAAGAAGACCATTTTATAATCATAATGGGTTCAATAGTTTAAATTTCTCACCCGAAACAGGTAACCTTGTTTTAACAACCGGAGATGGCGGGTCTGGCTATGATCCATTTAACTTAAGTCAGGACAACATGGAAATATCTGGTAAAATAATTGAAATTGATGTAAATAAGAATACACCCATCAATAACCCACCCATTGTCACTCGTTTTAATGAACTTCCCACATCTATTCAGGAAACGCTCACCGTAATGGCCAAGGGGGTTCGCAATATACCAGGCATTTCATTTCAAAGATACTATAATCAGTATATTAAATATGTTGGAAATGTCGGACAGCATCTGGTCGAGTCGATTTTTTCATTTGTTCAGTATCAGCCAATACAGGTTACTCAGCTTGTTCAAGCTTCTTCCATGAATTTCAAACATGACTATGAAGAGTTCATCAACTTTGGCTGGCGGGGCTGGGAAGGTGATTTTCCTGCTTCGATTATTAAAGCCTGCTCACGAACTCCGGATTGGGATGAGAAATCTATTGCCTTTTACAATGAAGCAGTAACACTTTCAGGAAACCGACTTCATCCATTAACTAGTTATTTTCATAAAGACACCAGACCCGATAAGTTTGAAGGAACTGCACTTACAGGAGTCCAGCCGTATATGGGGAAAAGAATCCCTGGTTTAACAGGAAGCGTTGTGTTCACCGATCTTGCCCGGAAAGAATCCCACCCTCAGGTTAGAGGGGCCTTAGCTTACACCACCGTAAGGCTAAATGGTAAACAAAATGAGTTTAGTGTGATACAGACCGATTATGATTTTGGGTCTCAATCTGCCTATTATGTTAGTTTGGGGACGAATCTAAAGCAGACAAGATTATATTTAGGGGTTTATAGCTCTACGAAAGTGACTGACCTTAACCAAGGCACTGTTTTTGAAATAATTCCATGATCTTAAATAATCATCCTCTTTAATCTTCTATAAAGGATTAAAGCCATTTCAACCCACAACCAGCTATAAAGAAAAGCAAATACACATATAATTCCCGTTGTAAGTAATGAAAAGAAACCAGGGGATGCAGGCCCTAAAACCGGGAAGTCAACAATAAATAGCAGGCTCATAATTCCTGCCATTAAAAGAATGGCACCTGTAGCAATGATACTTACTCTCTCTCTAAAAAAGTGAAAGGATCCCCCTATGCCAAGTCCTAACAATCCTGTTGTAAAAGGAAAGACAATTAGTTCAGTGGGCTGCAGGATAAATAACAACATGATTGTCAGTAAATAGGACATTCCTCCAAATGGAATGGAGAACATGGAACATAACAGAATAGGTGCAGTGGCGAGGGGACTTATTAAATATCCTATACCTGGTAAAAAGCCACCAGCAGCCTGCAGAATACCAGCAATACAGGCAAAAATAGACACTAAACTGAACTTCATCGTTTTTTTATGATGAGTGAATATTAGTTGAGATGAACGAACGTCATCAAATACAGGTTTAAAATATTTCACCTTTCCACCCCATTCAAATTAGTATCAGTTATCCTATATACTATTTACCATTTATAAGAGGTGGAACTATTATGAATAATACATAGATCCATTTCTGAACTTAGCATCCGTTTGTGAAGGAAATTCAATTGTCATGATGAGATCACGGTCATAATAAGTGGATTTCCTTTACAAAAAGAAGCAAGGCCATATAGGCCCGCTTTTTATTTGATGATTACTTTCCCAACCATTCCTTCCTGGAAATGGTACCGGCATATCAATTCATATGTACCACGCTGTTTCGGATTCACAGTAATCGTTTTTTCTTTTCCTGGCTGGACCTCGGCGTCAACCCCAAGCTTTTCCACAGTGAAGGTGTGCTCTTTCTTACCTTTGTTTTTCAATATCAACGTTGTGGCTGTCCCATTTGGAATCGTGATGACTTCCGGATTAAAGTAATCATCTTTCAACTCGACCTCAATCATCACTTTCTCCGTCTCCATAAGCTGAGTTACAGTACCTGATTCGGCAAATACGCCTTGTGATCCTAGAGTGGTCAACACCATAACCATTGCAAACACAACGACTAATCCTGTTACCCTTTTCATAGACATTCGCTATCCCTCCTTCCTAAACACTATTTTTTCTAATTCATAGCAAATTACTCTATAAATTTGGTTTCAACGCCCCTCAAATAGAACTTTTTATCTTGGAGCCCCAGATCTCTTGCTTTTGAAGTCCTAATGGATGTATCAATCGCTCAATTTACTTTTATCCAACCCTCCCTTAACACTTTCAAAATGTTTATATACTTCACTTTCTGTATAACCTGAAATACCACCCTGACTAATTACTCCGTCGTTATAATGATAATAATAAATAGCATTTGGTTCGTCATTAAATACTACCGGTATACTCCATGGTTCATAGGAAAATAAAAAAGCCTGTATTGAATGTACGGCTTCAATCTTTGATATATCACTTTCTTTATATCCTTTCTCTACTGTCAAATACCTAAATATTGCCTCATATCGCTTTTTCTCACCTATATCTGTATAGACGACGTATGATAAATAAGTAAGAAAAATACTAACCAATGTGATCGTAATGATAGTTGATATTCTGTTTTTGATAAAATTGACCATTACCTTTTTACTCCTTTTTAAAAAACTCTAAATTTAGTTGTAAACGAATACCCCATTAGTGTAATTATACACTAATGGGGTTTATTCACAATTTAATTGTCAGTTTATTTAGGAAGTTGTAAGAAAGGTTATTCTATTAAACTGGTCCTTCAAGTGAATAATAAAAGCCATGCTTCTGCATTCAAACAGAGCATGGCTCAAAATTGGCACATAATATCGGTATTTTAAAGCCTAATCTTAAAATCGATAAAATAAAAACCACCAAATATGTATTTGGTGGAGACGGTGGGAATCGAACCCACGTCCAGAAACATCGCCACTTAAGCGTCTACGAGCGTAGTCGATATATTCGCAAGTTCACTGCAGCTTCTGCCTATCGACGGGCGTCCGTGCAGCTAGTCTGATTGTTCTCTTCCTTTGTCCTCAGACGGTGGACTCCGGCGTAGCCTACTAAGAGTGAGTCCCTTACCCTACCACATAGGCGATGGAGGGAGGAACAGCTAAAGCGCTATTACGCAGCTAAAGCTAAGTTATTGTTAGTTTTGCCAGTTATTATTGGCTTTGACGTTTTATCGTGGACGATCCCCACGGCTCGCAACCTAAGCTCGAACTATCCCTGTCGAATCCGTAACGTCCCCATGATAGAAAGGGAAGAACGGGAAAGAATAAGTTCAGCGTGTAAGTCACTTATTCAATTGTTCTTACAGCCACAAGATTACCTCGCGACATCTATTAGTATAACAAATCCTGAGATAATTGCAAATGCCAGATTCCGGAAATCTGTACAATCACATGCCTTTTTGACGCTGAGCCAGTTCTCTCTGGATAGAGCGGTTCGCTTCTTTTCGTTTTAAATCTTCACGTTTATCATACTTCTTCTTACCACGGGCAAGACCGATCAGAAGCTTAGCTACACCATTTTTGATATATAGCTTTAGTGGAACGATACTATATCCTGCTTCCTTCGAATCACCGATCAACTTATTGATTTGCTTTTTATGGAGCAGCAGCTTACGTGTTCTGAGAGGTTCGTGATTAAATCGATTTCCCTGTTCATAAGGACTGATATGCATATTATGAACGAAAATTTCTCCATTTTGAACACGGGCAAAAGAATCCTTCAAGTTCACCCGGCCGCCACGGATTGCTTTAATTTCTGTTCCTTGCAGTACTAGACCCGCCTCATAAGTTTCTTCTACGGCATAGTCATGACGAGCTTTCTTATTTTGGGCAATAAGCTTGCCTTCTCCCTTTGGCATTAGAATCCCCTCATTTTCTTTCTAGAGTTTACTGTTTATTATCTCATAACTCCCGGAAAAATTGTACCGAAACACTTGGAAAGGAAAAGGAGCAAAGGATATCCCATTGCTCCTCACCCCTTATTTCTTCTTTTTACGTTTGCTTCGAGGCGCATTTTCAAAGTGTTTCTTATTCGTCTTTTTCTTCTTGTTGTTTTTCGGCGGACGCGTTGACCACTCGCCGTCCTTTTTACGGTCTGAAGATCGATTCGATTTTCCACGGTCCGATTTTCCTTTATCAGAGCGGATCGAGCGAACGCGGTCTTCGCGCTCCTTGCGATTATTCTTCATTCCTACGATTTCAAAGTCTATGGAACGCTCATCTTTATTGACGCTCACGACACGAACGGTGATCTCGTCACCGATTCGGAATACGTTTGCCGTTCTTTCACCGATCATGGCGAGGTGACGCTCATCAAACCGGTAGTAGTCGTCCGTCATATAGCTCACATGAACAAGACCTTCAATCGTGTTAGGCAATTCGACAAACAGTCCGAAGTTCGTAACGGAACTGATGATACCGTCGTACTCTTCTCCCACTTTGTCTTCCATATACTCTGCTTTTTTCAGTTCATCTGTCTCACGCTCTGCATCCACTGCACGACGCTCACGGCTTGATGTGTGCTCAGCGATGTGGCCCATTTGAGCACCCCATTTTTCACGGGTTGCCTGATCAATTTTCCCTTCAATTAAATAAGTTCTGATCAAACGGTGAACAATCAAGTCAGGGTAACGACGGATCGGTGAAGTGAAATGAGTGTAGAACTCTGTCGCCAGTCCGAAGTGACCGAGGCTTTCAGGGTCATATTTCGCCTGCTGCATGGAACGAAGCATCATCGTCGAAACGACCATCTCTTCAGGTTCCCCCTGGACGTCCTCCACAATCTCTTGAAGAGCCCGAGGGTGAATCGAATTCGCTGTCCCTTTTACAATCAGACCGAAATTCGTAATGAATTCGAAGAAGCGCTGCAACTTGTCTTCCTTCGGGTCTTCATGAATACGATAGATGAACGGCACTTCCATCCAGTGGAAATGTTCAGCAACCGTCTCATTTGCCACTAACATGAACTCTTCGATCAGCTTTTCGGCTACCGAGCGTTCACGCAGGACCACATCCGTCGGTTCTCCCTCATCATTGACAAGTACTTTCGCTTCTTTGAAATCGAAGTCGATGGCTCCACGCTTCATGCGTTTCGTACGAAGAACCTGCGCTAAATCTTCCATTTCTTCGAACATCGGTACTAACGGCTCGTATTTTTTTCGAAGTTCTTCGTCTTTATCGACAAGAATTTTGTTGACATCAGAATACGTCATTCGTTCCGTAGTTTTAATGACGCTTTGGAAGATTTCGTGTTTCACGACATCGCCATCAGGTGAAATTTCCATATCACAGGATAGAGTTAAACGATCGACCTTGGGATTAAGAGAACAAATACCATTCGATAACCGGTGAGGAATCATTGGGATTACCCGGTCTACCAGATATACTGAAGTTCCTCTATCAAAGGCTTCCTGATCAATTGGGGAGCTTTCTTTGACATAATACGTGACGTCTGCAATATGTACTCCAAGCTTGTAGTTCCCATTGTCCAGTTTCGTCACCGTTACGGCATCATCCAGATCCTTAGCGTCTGCGCCATCGATCGTGACGATGGTCTGATCACGAAGGTCTTTCCGGTTTGGAATTTCCGATTCGTCGATTTCACTTGGCACCTTATTCGCCTGATCCATGACCTCTTCAGGGAATTCAACGTCAATCCCATGCTTATGGATGATCGACAGAATATCGACTCCCGGATCATTTTTATGCCCGAGGATTTCGATGACTTCCCCTTCGGCACTTTTACGTCCCTCAGGATAAGATGTTAATTTCACGACGACCTTATGTCCTTCGGCTGCCCCCATTTGAGCAGATTTAGGGATAAAGATGTCACTGGCAAACTTTTTATCATCGGGAATCACGAATCCGAAATGCTTACTTTCCGTAAACGTACCAACCATTTGGTCGACACCACGTTCGACGATCCGGACGACGGTTCCTTCTCTTCTCGAACCTGAAGAAGAAGTAGACACTCTTACTAATACAATATCGCCGTGCATGGCGTTATTCGTTTCATTAGGAGGGATGAAGATATCGTCCATCCCGGATTCTTCCGGTATCACAAACGCAAATCCTTTTGCATGAGCGGATACTTTCCCTCTTACCAGATTCATTTTTTCAGGCAGGCCGTAGCGATTGCTTCTAGTGCGAACGACTAACCCCTTCTCTTCCATTACGACAAGAGCCTTTACGAAGTCCTTGAAGTTCGTGGACCCTTTAATTCCGAATGCTTCTTCAAGCTCCTGTACCGTCAATGGCTTGTATGCTTCTTCCTTCATATAGGAAAGGAGCCTATCCACATGCTCTTTAATATTTTCGTCCATGACAATCCCTCCTGATCATCGAATTCATCAAACCGTCCAGTCCAATTTCTCTAGGAAACCGTAGACGTCTTCATGAAGCTGTTCTTTTTCTTTATCTAATGTAATGACATGACCAGACTCTTCATACCACTTAATGTCTTTGTCATCGGATTCAACGTTATCATAGATGATATTCGCAGAATCCGTATTGATCATATGGTCATGTCTTGCTTGTACCACAAACGTCGGTGAATAGATCATATCCACGTTTTCCCGTACATCCGCTATCAATTGCTGCAGGGCTTTCAACGTATTCATCGGTGTTTTCTTAAACTCTTCTATTTCTTTTTCAATTTGTCCTTCCGGTTTTCCTTCAAACTTCTTAAATTCACGGGCGTAATCCAAGACCCCTTTATACATGACTTCTTCACTTTTTATATACATCGGTGCACACATAGGGATAATACCCTTTACAGGTACAGTGTAACCTAATTTAAGAGAAAATACCCCTCCAAGAGAAAGGCCGGCAACCGCAATCTCTTCATATCCCTTACTCTTTAAATGCTCATAGCCATCCATGACATCCTGCCACCAATCTTCAGGACCGGTATGTACCAATTCTTCAGGTGGAACCCCATGTCCTTTATAGTGAGGGGCATGTGATGAATAGCCTTTCTTCTCCAAGTAGCGTCCAAGCATCCGGACGTCGGCAGAATTCCCAGTAAATCCATGTAGTAAAAGAACAGCACGGGGACCTGCTTCAAATGTGAATGGTTTTGGTAATACAGTTTTCATGACTAGTAACTCCTTTTATCTGATTTTAAACAAACGTTTGATTAGTTGATAGGAACCTTGATTTGCAGGGCCTGAACCTGTTAAACAATTGTTTAAATGATTTTATTATGTAATTATTATGTAATAGGTTTTTCTCTTGATTTTTGTGAAACAGACGTTTGATTAGTTGTGGAAAAGATTGATACTGCAGGCTTCTCTCTTTTAAAGATTCGTTCTTCTCTATTTTTAGCAAACATTGGTCAGACAATCCAATATTTCGCTTGAAAAGTAAGTTTGTTTTCACGCATAGAAGGGATCACCCGCTACCCCACTTACATGATAAATAAAAAAACCTGACCTTAATGATCAGGTTTTTGTACGTATTAGATAGCTACGATGGCAATGGTTAGTACGAAGAAAAGTACCGATAATACGATTGTGATTCTGTGCAGTACTAAGTCAATACCACGAGCTTTTTGTTTTCCGAAAAGTTGTTCTGCACCACCAGAGATGGCCCCTGAAAGTCCAGCACTTTTACCTGATTGAAGTAATACAATGGCGATAAGTGCGATTGATACGATGATAAGTAAAGTGACGAGTATTGTGTGCATGAGTCCCACCTCCTGATACGAACATAACATTACTACTAGTTTACCATAGGGATTATGCAGTGGACAAGGTAATATTGTTTGAATTGTGGAAAGAGTTGGTTAGGGACGCGAACGCATGTCGGTGTGGGGATGGAATAAAATGAGATATGCGATTCGATTTTGGGATAAAATGTTAATCGGCTGGATTTTGGGTTATTTCGGCCGGATTATTTTCGAAAACGGCTGGATTTTCATCTGAAACGGCCGGATTTTTCTCAAAAACGGCTGGATTCCCACCCAAAACGGCCGGATTTCCATCCGAGTCCCCCTTAAAAGCCCCTTGGAACAGTCTTCTCCGCAAAGAATCGAATGTAATGGACTACATCACCATTGAAACGTTCTTCTTTAGCTTGTCAAACCCTTTTTTTAGCTGAAAAACGTTAATTGTAACGTGTCTTGGCAAACCAGGGTGGTGATATAGATAAAATAATGCCATCAAAAATCAAAAAAGCAGCCCCATCCAAAGACGGGACTGCTTTTCAAATTGCTTGTATTAGCGGTTAACGTTATAGAATGTTTTCGCTCCAAGATATTGAGCTGTGTGAGCTAATTGATCTTCGATGCGAAGAAGTTGGTTGTATTTCGCTACGCGGTCTGTACGTGATGGAGCACCCGTTTTGATTTGACCGGCGTTTGTTGCTACTGCAATGTCAGCGATTGTGCTGTCTTCTGTTTCACCAGAACGGTGAGAGATGACTGCTGTGTAACCAGCGCGTTTCGCCATTTCGATTGCGTCGAATGTTTCAGTAAGTGTACCGATTTGGTTCACTTTGATCAGGATCGAGTTACCGATACCCTGCTCGATACCTTGAGAAAGCTTAGTTGTGTTTGTAACGAATAAGTCATCCCCAACTAGCTGAACTTTCTTACCGATACGCTCAGTTAGAAGTTTGAAACCATCCCAGTCGTTTTCGTCAAGACCGTCTTCGATTGAAACGATTGGATATTTGTTGCACATTTCTTCATACCAATCAACCATTTCTGCAGATGAACGGACAACGCCTTCACCTGAAAGATGGTATTTACCGTCTTCTTTATTGTAGATTTCAGAAGCTGCAACGTCCATTGCAAGAAGAACTTCTTCTCCTGGCTTGTAACCAGCTTTTTCGATTGCTTCGATAATTGTAGAAAGTGCTTCTTCGTTAGACTTAAGGTTTGGAGCGAATCCGCCTTCGTCACCTACTGCAGTGTTGTAGCCTTTACCTTTAAGTACTGATTTCAGGCTGTGGAAGATTTCTGTACCCATGCGCAGACCTTCTTTAAATGTAGAAGCTCCTACAGGCATGATCATGAATTCCTGGATGTCTACGTTGTTGTCAGCGTGCTCTCCACCGTTAACGATGTTCATCATTGGTACTGGAAGCTGTTTCGCGTTGAATCCACCAAGGTATTGGTATAATTCCACTCCGAAGAAGTCAGCAGCTGCACGAGCTACAGCCATAGATACACCAAGGATTGCATTCGCTCCCAGTTTACCTTTGTTTTCTGTACCATCAAGAGCGATCATCGCTTGGTCGATTGCTACTTGCTCAGTGATGTCATAACCGATCAGTTCTTCAGCGATTTCGTTGTTTACGTTATCGACTGCTTTTTGTACCCCTTTACCAAGGTAGCGGCCTTTTTCACCGTCACGAAGTTCAACTGCTTCGTATTCACCAGTTGAAGCTCCAGATGGAACTAGTGCGCGTCCGAAAGCACCTGATTGTGTATATACTTCTACTTCAATTGTTGGGTTACCGCGTGAATCCAATACTTCACGAGCGTATACGTCTGTAATAAATGGCATTTAGAATCTCTCCTTATTTTTTAATTAGTGATTTTCCAGTCATTTCGGCTGGTTGATTAACATTTAATAAATCAAGCATGGTTGGAGCTAGGTCTCCTAAAATTCCACCGTCACGAAGTTCGATTCCTTCTTTCGTTACGATGACAGGGACCGGGTTCGTTGTGTGAGCCGTCATAGGCTTGCCTTCTTCGGTCAGAACTTCATCTGCATTCCCGTGGTCCGCAGTGATGATGGCTGTTCCACCTTTTTCAGTGATAAGGTCTATGATTTTCCCAAGACACTCATCCACTGTTTCAACCGCTTTGATCGTCGGCTCAAGCATCCCTGAGTGTCCGACCATATCCGGGTTTGCAAAGTTCAGGATAATCGCATCCTGACGGTCTTCACGGATTTCTTCAAGTAAAGCATCCGTTACTTCATACGCACTCATTTCAGGCTTTAAGTCATACGTTGCCACCTTAGGAGAATCGATGAGAATTCGTTTTTCTCCCGGGAATTCATCTTCACGTCCGCCACTCATAAAGAAGGTGACATGAGGGTATTTCTCCGTCTCGGCGATACGTAATTGTTTCAGTCCGTTTTGGGAAAGGACTTCACCAAGTGTATTATCAAGATTTGTCGGTTTGAATGCCACAAATCCATTTACCGTTTCACTGAATCGTGTTAAGCAGACAAAGTGAAGGTTCTTCGGATGCTTCTCTCCACGTTCAAATGAACGGAAATCTGCATTCGCAAATGTATTTGAGATTTGGATCGCACGGTCAGGACGGAAGTTGTAAAAGATTACAGCGTCATCGTCTTTAATTGTTGCAACCGGCTCTCCGTTTTCCTTCGTCATCACGGATGGAATGACGAATTCATCGTAGATTCCATTTTCATATGAATCGTTCACAAGTTCCATCGGATCGTGATAGCTTGGACCTTCACCGTAAACCATGGCACGGTAGGATTTCTCCACACGTTCCCACCGCTTGTCACGGTCCATGGAATAGTAACGACCAGAAATCGTCGCAAATTGACCCACGCCGATTTCTTTCATTTTCGCTTCAGCGTCTTCAATATACTTCTTCGCCGTTTGAGGGCCGACGTCTCGACCGTCAAGGAAGGCATGGACATAAACATCTTTCATTCCTTCTTTGGCCGCTAAACCCAGAAGGGCATAAAGATGCTCGATATGGCTGTGCACTCCGCCATCCGAAAGTAGTCCGAAGATATGAAGATTTGTGCCTTTTTCCTTTGCATGATTGATGGCGTCAAGGAAAGTGGCATTCGTTTCGAATTCACCTTCACGAATCGCTAAATTCACACGTGTTAAGCTTTGGTACACGATACGTCCTGCACCAATATTCAAGTGACCCACTTCGGAGTTCCCCATTTGTCCTTCAGGAAGTCCTACTGCTTCACCACTTGCAGTTAATTGATTATGAGGGTACTGATTCCACAAGCGATCAAAGTTCGGCTTGTTCGCTTGGGCTACAGCATTTCCTTCTTTTGTGTTACGGCAAGCAAAACCATCTAAGATGATTAACGCTACTGGTGACTTACTCATGTGTGCTTGCCCCTTCTAAAAGCTGCAAGAAGCTTTGTGGTTCAAGGCTTGCTCCACCTACAAGGGCTCCATCGATATCTGATTGGGCCATGTATTCTTTAATGTTCCCAGGTTTTACACTACCACCATATTGAATTCTCACTGCGTCTGCTGCTTCTTGAGAAAATTCTCCTGCAACCACTTGACGGATATGAGCACATACTTCGTTCGCATCTTCAGCTGTAGATGACTTACCTGTTCCGATTGCCCAGATTGGTTCGTAAGCAATGACGGTATGTTTCACTTGATCTGCTGATAGGCCGGCAAGTGCTTTTTTCACTTGGTTACCAACAAGTTCTTTTGTTTCATTATTTTCACGTTGCTCGAGCGTCTCCCCTACACAAACGATTGGAGTTAACCCGTGTTTGAAAGCAGCAAGAGTCTTTTTGTTCACTGACTCGTCTGTTTCATTGAACATTTCACGACGCTCTGAATGCCCAAGGATGACATACTTTACGCCTAAATCAGAAAGCGCTACAGGACTGACTTCCCCTGTAAATGCTCCGTTTTCTTCGAAGTGCATATTTTGAGCACCAATTTCTACCTTGTATTCTTTTGAAATGTTCACTAAGCTTTCTAAAAATAGGGCTGGAGAACAGATGACAGAATCGACAACCTCTTGATCAGGAACTAATCCTTGTACTTCTTCAGTAAAAGATTTTGCTTCCGATAAAGTCTTATTCATCTTCCAGTTACCCGCAATAATCGGTTTACGCATTGTACTCATCCTTTCTGTTATATAATCGGTTCCAAAAATTGTTGGTCTTTGAAAAGCGATTATTTATCGTTAAGAGCCACTACTCCAGGAAGTTCTTTTCCTTCCATGAACTCCAGGGATGCTCCACCACCTGTAGAAATATGACTCATCTTATCAGCATAGCCAAACTTTTCAACGGCTGCTGCAGAGTCACCACCACCGATAACAGAATATGTATCTGTTGCATCGGCTAACGCCTCCGCTACGGCTTTCGTTCCATTTGCAAATGTTTCTAATTCGAATACACCCATCGGTCCGTTCCAGATCACAAGCTTAGAGCTTTTGATCGTATCCTGGAATAACGCTCTAGTCTTAGGCCCGATATCAAGTGCTTCCCAATCAGAAGGAATCGAATCAATATCCACTTCCTTCGTATTTGCATCATTTGAGAAGTCATCAGCAACGACTACATCAACAGGCATAAGGAATTTAACGCCTTTATCTTCTGCTTTTTTCATGAATTGCTTGGCTAAATCAATTTTGTCTTCTTCAAGAAGGGATTTTCCTACCTCATGGCCTTGGGCTTTCACAAATGTGTAAGCAAGTCCTCCACCGATGATCAGGTTGTCCACTTTATCTAATAGGTTGTCGATGACACCGATTTTGTCTTTTACTTTTGCTCCACCAACGATTGCTGTAAATGGGCGTTCAGGGTTAGATAGAGCTTTTCCTAATACGTCCAGTTCTCTCTCCATCAGAAGGCCAGCTACAGCTGGAAGATGCTTGGCAATTCCTTCAGTAGAAGCATGTGCACGGTGAGCCGCACCGAATGCATCGTTCACATAAAGATCGGCAAGCGCTGCAAATTCTTTTGCGAGTTCAGGATCATTCTTTGTTTCTCCCGGGTAGAAGCGGACGTTTTCCAGTACAAGAACGTCGCCTTCAGCCATGTCGCTGATCTTGGTTTGAACAGCTTCACCATAAGCTTCATCAGCTTTTGCTACATCTTTCCCAAGAAGTTCGGAAAGTCTTTCGGCTACCGGGGTCAAGCGCAGTTCTTCCACCACTTCACCTTTAGGACGCCCTAAGTGACTAGCCAGAATGACTTTAGCTCCGCCATCCACTAAGTACTTAATAGTAGGAAGAGCAGCTTGAATACGAGTTTCATCTGTAATCTTGCCTTCAGACATCGGTACGTTGAAGTCTACACGGCAAAATACGCGTTTCCCTCTTACATCGACATCTTTAATCGACTTTTTGTTCATCGTAAAAGGCCTCCTTTAGTTTTCAATTTCTACATCTTTTTCAAAAAAATAGAAATGGCAATAAGAAAAGGGAGAGGGGAATCTTCCCCGCTCCCCTTCATCACATCTTCATTATAGATGGTGGGACAAAATTTATCCATCAATCACCATGCTAATGATGTCAATTTACAAAACTTTATCGATTAAAGTCCTTTAGAAGCGATATAACCAGCCAGGTCTACAACACGGTTAGAGTATCCGCTCTCGTTGTCATACCAAGAGATTACTTTTACCATGTTATCTTCTAGAACCATTGTAGATAATGCATCAATTGTAGAAGAAGCCGGGCTACCGTTGTAATCAGTTGATACTAAAGGCTCTTCGCTGTACGCAAGGATTCCTTTAAGATCGCCTTCAGCCGCTTCTTTAAGCGCAGCATTCACATCTTCAGCTGTTACGTTTTTATCCAGTTCAGCAACTAAGTCTACTAGAGAAACGTTTGGAGTTGGAACACGAACCGCTCCACCGTTCAGTTTCCCTTTAAGCTCAGGAAGTACTAGAGATACAGCTTTCGCAGCACCTGTAGTTGTTGGAATCATGTTCTCAGCAGCTGCACGAGCACGACGGTAATCTTTATGTGGTAAGTCTAAGATTTGTTGGTCGTTTGTGTAAGAGTGGATGGTCGTCATCATTCCACGCTTGATTCCGAATTTATCGTTAAGAACTTTAGCGAATGGCGCTAAGCAGTTTGTTGTACAAGATGCGTTAGAGATAACATCGTGGCTAGCCGCGTCATACTTGTCTTCGTTAACACCCATAACCACTGTGATATCTTCATCAGATGCAGGAGCAGAAATGATGACTTTCTTCGCACCAGCTTCGATATGTTTCGCAGCGTCAGCACGCTTTGTGAAACGTCCAGTAGATTCAACAACGATATCTACACCAAGATCTCCCCAACCAAGTTGAGCAGGATCGCGCTCAGCTAATACTTTTACTTTTTTACCGCCGACTACAAGGTAGTCACCATCAACAGTTACTTTCTCTTGAAGAGTTCCGTGAACTGTATCATATTGTAAAAGGTGAGCAAGCATGTTTGCATCAGTTAAGTCATTAACCGCTACTACCTCTACGTCATTATTTTTAAGTGCTGCACGGAATACATTACGTCCAATACGTCCAAATCCGTTAATACCAATTTTTGTTGCCATGAATAATTTCCTCCTTTAGATAGTTAAGGATGATTTTTTATATTTCAAAAGGGCTTACCCTTTTAAAAGCTCTCTTGCGGCTCCCTCATCCGTGATAAGCACGGTTTTATACGGAGCACTCTTCATATACGCCCGAATCGCTTTCGCCTTCGAGCTTCCGCCGGCGACGGCGATGACGTTTTCGATGTGACTTAAATCTTCTAATTGCAGGCCGATCGTTGGCACCTTATGTACCACTTCACCCGATTCGTTAAAATAATAACCAAATGCCTCCCCGACAGCATGACCATCTGTGATTTTCTCAAAATCCTCTTCAGTGGTCTTCCGTCTTTCAGCCATTGTGATAGCATCTCCAATCCCATGGAGAACCATGTTAGCCGATTTGATCAAATTCAAAACCTCTTTGATCATCGGTTCTTTCAAGAAGGATTTGTATACTTCTTTACTAACCTGATCCGGCACATATAAAACACGATGTCGCGTTCCTGTGTGCTCAGCCATCTTGGCACATATGGTGTTAGCCTGGTTTTTAACGTCTTCTCCGATTCCACCCCGAGCAGGAACAAACAAGGTATCGTCAGAGAAATCAGGTGTCAGCCTTTCTGCTACGGCTGCCATCGTCGAACCTCCAGTCACAGCGATGATAGTATTTCCTTTCAGGCGACGTTTCATACTAGAAGCTGATGCACGCCCTAATTCTTCTTTTACCCAAGGAGACTCATCACTATTCCCAGGAACGATTACAATTTCATGAAGATTTAGTAAAGATTTTAATTCCTGTTCCATAACGTTGATTCCTGAAATCTCTCTCATCATGCTTTCAAGGTTCTCTAAAAGCTGGATACCTTCCTCCGTCATGATCATGCCAGAGGTTTTGATATCAATGAGATCTTGATTGTTCAGGAACTCCACTTCGCTTCTTAGAACGCGTTCTGTCAGCCCCATATTCTGGGCAAGACTTCTGCGTCCGACAGGCTGCATGAAACGGATGGACCGTAGAATTTGATGCCTTTTTTGCATAACTTCAAGCAGGTCAGGTAATAATCGCTTTTGTATGTCAATTAAAGATTCCATAGATAAAAGCTCCTTCAAATGAAGTGCGTGGTTGCGTTGGACTTTAAAGGTCCCACATAGACATATTATGTCCCACTACCTCTAAAAAAAATTCATCCCTGCTTTCAAATTTTATTTTATCAGGGTATGAATCGTAATTCAACTAGAAACTATCGGGTTTTCTCATGTAAACGCTTGCTGAGCGTAAAATAATCAATTTGCCCATACTGAAGGATTTCCCCGTCCAGTTCCACGACCGGGATCATCAGTCCGAAACGTTCTGTGAGGACATCGCTTTTATCGATGTCCTTTTCTTCAATGGAAAAGCCCATCTCATCCTGAAGGAGTTTCAGGGTGATTTTTGCGTCTTCGCAAAGTCCGCATCGTGTGCGTGTGTAAAAAATGACTTGTTTCATGTTGTTGCCTCGCTTTGTTTAATTGTAGGAAACGTCGTTTCGTTTGTTGGCCTTGTACCTGGTACAAAATGGCTTCGGTGTACCAGGTACAAATTAACCATTGAGTACCTGGTACACTCACTAGTCCAAGATTCTATTCGTACCTCTTCCTCATCGTCGAAGAAGTGATCCCTAATTGATCACGGTATTTGGCAATCGTCCTTCTTGAAACATCATAGCCTTTATCCAATAGTAGATTGACAATTTTCTGGTCTGATAGAGGCTTTTTCTTATCTTCTTCATCAATCAGCCTTTGCAGCTCATTTTTCACCGCCCTGGCAGAAGCTACTTCTGAATCCTCGAGCTTGACCGATTTGATCGCCGAGGTAAAGAAGTACTTCAACTCGAAGATCCCATAAGGTGTTTGCATATACTTTCCTTTTACAGCCCGGCTAATGGTGGATTCATGAACATCGATTTCATTGGCCACTTGCTTTAACGTCAGAGGATGGATCGCGGATGGACCTTTTAAGAAGAATGCTTTTTGCTTTTCAGCCAGCATCTTCCCTACTTTCAGGATCGTTTGCTTTCGCTGTCTTAAACTTTGCAATAGCCACTCGAAGTCTTGCTCCTTTTCCTGAAGATAGGACTGGACTTCCTTATCCGGGTGATGCTTTAGGAAATCTGTATATTCTTCATTATATGTGACGTTTACGGTTGTACCATCATATAACGATACAGCCACTGTATGACCATCGATCACTTTTACGACCAGCTCAGGAATAATGTATTCAGCGATATGCTGGGAATATTTTGAGCCGGGTCTCGGATTGCAATGCTGGATATAATCAGCCGCCTGCTGGATGTCTTTTAGCTCAACGGCAAGATCATTGGCGATTGCCTTCCACTTCTTTTCTGCAAAAGCTTGAAAATGGTTATCGACAATCATCGTAACCAGAGGGGGAACATTGGATTTCCGTTGCAGCTGAAGGGATATGCACTCCTTCAGGGATCTCGCTCCTATCCCGGCCGGTTCTAATTCCTGAAGCTTATTAATATAGTCTTCTAGTCGAGCCATTTCCAAACCATGTTTTTGAATGAAGGATTCTTCGTCTACTCTCAAATACCCATTGTCATCCAAGCTGTATATTAATTCTTCCATTACCTTTCTATCCAAAGAAGTAAGCGATTTCAAATTTAATTGAACAGATAGCGCATCCGCAAGAGTCCTCTTTGGCACGGATACATATTCATACCAATCCACCGTATTTTCGTGATTGCCGGCATTTCGTTTATAAGTATAAGGTTCTCGTTGATGGAGGGGGTCTAGTTTAGGCGGTTCTAATTGTATAAGGGGATTCTCTAATTGCTTAGCTTCTAAATAAGCATTCAGTTCCATCGTAGAATATTGGAGGATGGTGATGGCTTGAGAAAGCTGCTGCGTCATTTGAAGTTTTAATTGTTGATTTTGAAAAAGTCCTGCTTTCAAATTCATGATTACTAACCTCCCATTTGTCTATTCTACAATAAAATTGGCTGTTCGTTAATGGGAATTCGTTGGTAGTTGGTGGGTTTGTACTATAAATATGAAGGAACGAGTGGGAAAATGTGAGGAGAACCGAGGCTACTATTAAACTTTATATAAAGGTCCCTGTCCAATTAGCTCTATTAATTAGCTACAACGCAAAAGAGTTCCTGTGCTTGTAATGTCTCTCTACAAACACAGGAACTCTCTGGATTAAAGTACGCCCTCGGAGGGAATCGAACCCCCATTTTAAGAACCGGAATCTTACGTGCTATCCGTTGCACCACGAGGGCATGAAATGAATGACCGTCACGAATACATATTATAAGCCAGAAAATGCTTGTTTGCAATAGATATTCTCGTTTATGTCTTTTTTAGATTATCTATTAATATCCTTTAAGAATTGCAGTGGGAAGTTCTTTGTAATTAGTTAACTCTTCAAGATCTCCTGTACTCTTTATCTATCTTA
The DNA here is from genome assembly GCF_038049935.1 of Rossellomorea sp. y25. NCBI lineage: Bacteria > Bacillati > Bacillota > Bacilli > Caryophanales > Bacillaceae > Rossellomorea > Rossellomorea sp. y25. The sequence continues at coordinate 3,953,845 of NZ_CP145886.1, forward strand.
TTAAAGAACCACAGAGTGTATTGAAGCGGAAGGCACTTGACTCCTGCGGGAATAGCGGGAAAGTTGAGACCCCACAGGGCAAAGCCCGAGGAGGCTCAACTCACGCCCCGCGGAAAGCAAGTGCCTGTAGCGGAAAGGAACGGTCTATGATTCACTCTATACTGTTTTAGAAGGTAGATACATAATTCACTGAAATTGACCTTCTACTAACTTAAATAACAACAAACTTACCACATCACCCCCGTTTAAAAAAGGAATGAGTGGGTATGATGTAGAAAGGATTTACATACAGGGGAATAAAGGAAGCGTTTAGTTTGACCTTTATTGACCATGGGTGTATGATTACAGTACAAAGTGAATAAGTAATTCAGAAAAATAAAAAGGATTTCTAAGGAGGAACGAGGATGAATTTAATTCCTACAGTAATTGAACAAACAAACCGCGGTGAACGTGCGTATGACATTTATTCACGTTTATTGAAAGACCGTGTAATCATGCTTGGAAGCGGCATTGATGACAATGTGGCAAACTCCATTGTAGCACAACTTCTTTTCCTTGAATCTGAAAACCCGGAGAAGGATATCTCAATCTACATAAATTCTCCTGGTGGAAGCATTACGGCAGGTATGGCAATTTACGATACGATCCAGTACATTAAGCCTGATGTACAAACGATCTGTATAGGTATGGCCGCTTCAATGGGTGCGTTCCTTCTTGCAGCTGGTGCTAAAGGTAAGCGCTTAGCCCTTCCAAACGCTGAAGTAATGATTCACCAACCACTTGGTGGAGCACAAGGTCAAGCAACGGAAATTGAAATTGCAGCGAAGCGTATTCTATTCCTTCGTGAAAAACTGAATCAAATCCTGGCTGATCGCACTGGTCAACCATTGGAAGTGATTTCAAAAGATACTGATCGCGATAACTTCATGACAGCGGAAAGAGCGCTTGAATATGGATTGATCGATCGCATCATCACTCGTAACGATATGAATAATAAGTAAGAGAATGAAACCCCCTCACGGAATTGAGCCGTGAGGGGGTTTTTATTTTACTCTATTTCAAACGTTTTCTCCTTAATCGGTACTAAAACCTCACCATTCATCCCTTTTTTCAAGAGGAGATGTAAGATCGTTTTGGATAGCTTACTAGGGTGATATGGTTTGACTAAATAATCATTGGCTCCGAGCGTGAGTCCTTTTTCTTTTTCATCTAATGCGGAAGATATAATAATCGGTACTTGTGCAAAATTTTGGTCCGATTTGATTTTTTCAAGTACATCCCATCCCGACATGCTGCCTTCGAGCATAATATCGAGGACAACGGCATCAGGCTTCGATTCCTGCATTTCTTTCAAGGCATCATTTCCTGACGGAGTGTGCTGCACCTTGAAACCACTGTCGGATAGCTCCGCTTTCAGTAAGGAAGCAAGATTGATATCGTCTTCAATGACGATAATTTTCATCCCATCCCCGCAGTGTTCATCCTCTTTGAAGGTTTCGATGGTCACGAGAGGTAAGCGGATGGTAAACACGCTTCCTTTCCCCTCCTCTGATGACACAGTGATTTCCCCGTCATGGATCTCGATGATTTCTTTTACGATCGTAAGTCCTAATCCCGTGCCACCGATTCTTCTGCGGTCAGAATTGTCGACACGATAAAATTTGGTGAATAAGTTTGGAATCGAGTCACTTGGTATGCCGAGACCTTCATCCCTGATATCTATGAGAATACTATCCTCTTCTTCCCGTAAATAGATCGTTATGGTACCCCCATCAGGTGAATACTTGATGGCATTGCTGACCAGATTGGTGAATGCCTGGGACAACTTATCCCGATCTCCCAGGACGATCGTACAATCCGTCTCCCTTGCGATATTAAAGAAGTGATGGGGGGCATTGACCTTTTGGGTATCGATCACATGCTGAATGATCGGGACAACATCCTCAAATCGCCTCTCGAAGGTTTGGCGTCCCGACTCCATGCGCTGGACGTCAAGGAAATCGTTGATGAGGGACGTCAGCCGCTTTGCTTCTTGATAAATCGTCGTTAAGTATTTCTTTGTTCTTTCCGGTTTTAACTCCTTCGTCAGCATAAGTTCCGTAAAGCCAAGCACGCTCGACAGCGGGGTGCGAAGCTCATGACTGACCGTACTGACGAATTCTGATTTCATTTGATCGACTTCGAATTCTTTTGTGATATTCCGGTGGACGAATATGGTGCCGACCTGCTCCTGCCCTCGATAAAGAGATTCGGAGTATACCTGGAAGACTTCTTTACTGTCCACCAGATGATAGGTAAGAAGATGTTTACCTGTCTTCCCTTCCTTCACGATGGTCTCATAATATTCATCCAGTTTTTCTTTGTTTTCGACCCGATCGATCAGTGCCTGCTTCCATGTTTGATAGCATGCCTGTTGAAGTTCATCGATCTCCCCCTCGATCAAGGTCGTTAATTTCGTATTCATTAATAAGTTGTTGCCGTCTTTATCGATGAGCTGTATTCCTTCTTGAATATTATTCAGGATATCCTGCGTTAATTGACGGTTTGCCTCGGTTTCTTCAAACAGTCTGATCTTTTGCAGAGAAATGGAGATTTGCTTTGCCAGACTCGTGTACTCAGCCAACTCCTGCTTATCGAAATCATTTCCGAAACGGCTAAATACCATGATGGCTTCCACTTGTTGATCGGCGGAAAGGACAGGTAAAAATAAGTCATACGAGTAGAGGGTTTCTTCATGATACCCCTTCTCAAGAGGCAGCATTTCCCGCTTGAGGGAGAAAGGTTCCCTCGAATCGAATAATCGTTGATGGATCCCGTTATAAATGTACGTCAAGAACTGTGCAACACCATTTTGAGAGATCCCAAATGATGCATTTGACTTTTGCTCATCCATGAGAACAATCATGCCCCGTGAAGCTCCCATCACCTGACTCATACTCTTCACAATGCTTTCCAGTACCTCTTGTTTGTTCAGGGAGCCCGAAATCCCATGAATGAATTCGTTCCGGCGTTCGAGCTGCGACTCCCTGTTCATCGTCATATTCAGCAGATGCTCAAGTTCAGACTGCTGGGATTCCAGCTCATCCTGCTGGGCCTGCAGTTCTTCATTTTGGGCCAGGAGATGCTCTTCCTTCTCCTGGATTTTATAAATCATCTTTTCGAATGCCCTGGACATCTTACCGATTTCATCTTTCCGTTTATTCTCAAACGTCCACTGTTGGTATGAATCGTTTTCTGCAATTTGTTCAGCGGCAGAGGCCACCTGGTTGAGAGGATGACCGATTTGTTTTGCAATCATTCTCATCAATCTCATCAGAACCAGCAGCATAAGAAAAATGAAGATCACAAAAGCCGTTTGACTTATTGACTCTTTCCGTTTCAACTCATCATACGCACTTCGCTTGCTTTGTTCAATGGAGTCCGTATACCCGTTGAGCTGGGTTTGGAACGTTTCGATTGTAGCAGTGGCCCCGGCTGCCGAAGCCTCTTTCACAGCCTCTATATCCCCCTTTTCATAATCGCTTATGATCCGCGGCGCCATATCCTTGAAATAAAGATTGGAAAATTCCTCTACATCTTTAAAAAAGAGCTGATCTTCCGGTTCTGTTTTTAACCCTTTTAATTTCTTTAACGTGTCATCCACTTTTTTCTCTTGATTAAAGATACTTTTTTTGAACTCCTGCCTTCCAAATGCAAGGTATCCTCTCGCATCAAAGAAGGCCTTTTGAAAATCTCTGTCCAATTGCTCAGCCAGGTCTTCTTTTTGATTCAACTGATTCCTCTGAACCTGGTACTCATTCGTAATGGATTGATCATACAAAGACAAAAAGGCTGCCACGATGAAGAAAATGACGATGAAGCCGCTCATCAATCCGATGAATTGATTGCGTAGGCTTGTTTGGAATAATTCTTTAATTTTCTTCATTCAATATGTCCTCGATCCGCTGAACGAGTTCTGCCGGACTGTACGGCTTGGCGATGAAATAATCGGCTCCGGATTTCAACACGAGGTCCTTATCCGATTGCTGGCTCTTGGCAGAAACCATCATGATTTTCACCGTACTTTTTTCAGGTGAATTCCTCACCCTTTCAATCACTTCCAGACCACTCAAAAGAGGCATCATATAATCGAGAAGAATGAGATCATAGTCATTTTCCATGATCTGATCGACCGCTTCCCGGCCATCGGCTGCTTCATCGAGCTCATGTCCCTCGTCTTCGAGTGTATCCACCATCAACATCCGGAGGACTTCTTCATCTTCCGCAATGAGAATTCTCGCCATTCTTATTCCCCTTCTTTCTCAAATGCTTTTTTCATTTCATAGTAGGATTGCTTCAATCTCTCATGGGAGGTCGGCTGGTCCCATGTTTCCCAGGAGTACGGATGAAATTTTGCGGGATTGATGAATCCGTCCCCGGTACTGGCAGGGTATGAGAAGACCTTGCCTCCATCTCTTTCGTATAAACCGATCTTGATGGACTCCAGGGTCGTTGAGCTTTGCAATCCATTACCTGACCAAATATCCCCCATCGCTTCTTTAAGGCTTGGGTCCTTCACATTCAGCAACTGCCAAGGAATACGGACTTCATATCGACCTTGAGAAGAGTCAACACCGATATCCGTCAAAGAATCATACGCTTTATCCTGAAGATTCGATGTCCCGAACTGGAGGACGCCTGTTTCATAGGACTGAAACGGGATATTCTTCCCCCCTACATCCAATGATTTGTTCAACGTCAATCGGATCGGATGATACTCCCCGTTGTTTTTCACTTTCGCATATTTCTCTTCTTCAATCATATGAAGCACATGCCCATACTGATAGTGATGGGTGTCATAATAGCTGTCGATCCACAAACGTGCTTCCTTCTCTCCCTTTATGTGAAGGGCAAAGTCCACCCCTTTTGTGGACACATCCTTCACATTCGGAATCGTGGATTGCCCCTGGTCTTGAATCGTGTCAAAGAGTAGATAGGTGTCTTTCCCTTCAGAAATTCGTTCTGAATCAACCCGTATATAGACAAAGCGTTCATCACTCGTCACATAGAGGCTGTGTCCATCCTTGTCAAAAGCAGGTTTGATCCCATTAAAAGTCCAATCCCCGGTCCTTCCGTCCACGTGGATCATGCTGGATTTACTCAGCCCCGGGTCAAAGCTCAACATTCCGAACTGCTGCTCATTGGTTTGGGCATTTTGCCAGAACGGGCGCCTGTCGGGGTTGTCATAGTCCATCGTATTCCACGTCCGTTTGAACCACTCATCCTGCCAGGCGAACACCATTCCACCGGCCATTTTTTCTTCCACGATATCTTCGAATAATCGCCGGTCGATTTCACCTTGCTCTTTTTCCGAATGATGACCCTGATCCATGCCGTAGACGTTTTCATGTGTCAGTCCCCGTGATCCCGGGACACCGAACTCCGCTACGACTAACGGCATGGAGTGTGCTTTCTTCATATCATTCAAATAGCCTGCATAGTTGTTCTTTTCTCCCCGTTGGTCGATATAATCGACATACTCCGGCTCGTAATTCAGAAAATCGGGATAATACGGATAAATATGATAGGAAGCAAATAAACCCGTTTTCAATTTGTCGGTGCCCTTCATGACGTTCGGATTCACAGACACCATGTCTTCTTTCTCCAGGGGTTCACTTGGATGATCCAACAGATCGGTCGTGACCCAGTTCGTGAAGCTCACAGGCCTTTGCCATTGATACGTATCCGTTTCATATGCGATTCCTTCATTCATTCTTTCAGTGAGCCAGATTTCAAAAGGCTGTGCCTTTTCCGTCTCAATGTATTCTCCCTTGAAATCCTGAAGTCCTTTATGCTTTTCATTTGTCGCAAGGACCACTTCGGGATCCCACTCCACCCCGAAAATCCAGCCAAGGACGTAAGGGGATATGTCATAGGTGTAAGATCCGGACGCATGACCTTTTCGTTCCGGTATTTCAGCATTCCCATGCACGAGATCAATGGTCTTCTTGATTTCTGACGAAAGTTCGTCGGTGTTTTCCTTTGCAAAGGCATCCTCGGACCTTAAGAAGATCTCTTCATTGACCCACACGCCGTGGAATAAATACAGCGGTTTTTCTGCCATTTGATTGTACTCGTAAAAAGCTTCATAAAATTCGGGAGGATGGATGGTGTAAATCCGGAGGGAGTTCGCATTCATCCCTCCGATCTGCTTGAACCACCTCAGATATTCCTCTTTGGAAATCGCGGTTTCACCTGGGAAAGAACCCGGCCTTGCAATTCCCATATTCACCCCTTTTATGAGGAGGTCTTCCCACTTTCCATCCTTCTTCACCTGAATGTAGTCTGTGCCGGTTTTCCCAGCGAGCTTCACATCATTTTCTTTGGTAATTTCAACGAATTGGGTCTCCTTACGGTCACCATCCTTTTGGATATCCTTAAGGATCGCCGTCATCAGGGGAGTATACGCCTTCCAGTAAAATTGAGACATGTCATCCGGACTGGTGGACCCCGTCCATTTTCTCCAGGTAGAAAACCCGACGGTCTGGTACAGGTCAGGCACATCCGCCTGATCCGCATAATCACCGCTGAAATAATACGTGTCAAATTGACGGTTCTGGCCGTGAACCACAGCCGGGAATGTAACAGGAAGATTCAGTGCTTTCATGGTGTCCTTTCCACTCTCTGACAGTGACAGCGTATAGTTGGCCATGACCTCATCAGGATTGATCGCTTCCACGATATCAAACCAATATGAATAAGCTGTGCTGATTTCTTCGCCGATGAACTCTTCACCCTGAGGCGTGGTGGAAAAAACGACACCTTTCTTCCCGATGTCATCCTTATCCAACACCACCAACCGGTCCTTTTCGTCCACAAGCACATAACCCGGTCCCGTGAACTGATACGATTCACCATACTGTTTCTCGTAGTTATCCCTCACCCATTCAGGCACTTCGCTATTCGTCAGTTCAGGGAAATACCTTCCGATCCAGCCCGACCACTCCAGATTGAACAGGGAATAGAATTTCTTCCTTGTTGCTTCTTCCGTAGGCTGTGCCATGGAATTGAACTCGGCGATCAATGTTTTTCCATCGTTCATTGCCATGTCTCTCAATACTTCCATATCCTGGTCCGTCAAGCCTCCGTAAAGCTTGGAGGAACGCTTGCCAGAGACATTTTCATTATGGAACTCCTCTTCATACACACCATACGTATCGGCTATGTAGACTGCATCATACCGGTCGGTGGATGGAGGGATATTTTTAATATCAAAGGTTTGATTTTTGTTGGGAACAAATCCAACATAGTCTTTCTTTAAATCGTAACGATCCCCATTCGTTTGTACATATTTTTGCTGATTCAGAAGCCACATCAGCCCTTTATGTTCACGGTACGTCGTATCAGGGACCGTTTTATCAATGACCAGTAGGTCCAGGTCCTTCTCTTTCTTAACCTGCCAGAGCCAAAAAGGGGCAGACACCAGCAGGACGATGCCTGCGATGAACAAGACAAATGAATAGGATTTCAGCTTCGTCATTTTGACACCCCTTTTCTCGCCATTTCTCCCCAGCCCCTTTTCTTGCGGATCACGTCGAGTATTCCTTCACAGCGCCATAAAACGGTTAACGGACGATACCATAATGTCTCGGTTAATGAATAGGCGAAAAGCCTCCCGATGTCGGATGCTTTCGGATACTTTCTGACGGACCATTCTTCCAGAAGAACGGCTGCCATGGACAGAATCGAGCCATAAAGGATCGAGAGTAAAAATAATAAAATCGCAAATTCAAGATAAACCCCGCCGAGAAAGAGCGATAGAATCATAATGATATAACCCATCAATTCAACGACAGGACCAAAGAATTCAATGATAAGAAAATAAGGCATGGACACCATTCCAATAGAGCCATATTTGGGGTTAAACAGAAGGCGGCGGTGAATCCAAAGGCTTTCAAATAAACCCCGATGCCATCTGCTCCTCTGGCGCCTCAAGTACTTCAATGATTCCGGTGCCTCCGTCCAGCTGACTGGATCCGGAACATAAACAATCTTTTTGTCCGCTCTTTGCTCCTTTACATACCGATGGAGCCTGACAACAAGTTCCATATCCTCTCCTACCGTGTGGGAATATCCTCCTGCGTCCACGACCCAGCGCTTCGAGAACACACCAAACGCTCCCGATACGATCAGCAGCAGATTGTGCCTGCTTAAGCCGATGCGCCCCATAAGGAACGCCCGTAAATATTCAATGACCTGCATGACAACGATTGGAGAACGTGACAACCCTACTTTCACAATTTCTCCACTTTCGATTTCACATCCGTTGGCGATGCGAATACTTCCACCGGATGCAATCACGTCGCCATCTGATTCAATGATCGGTTTCATCACCTTTAAGAAGGCGGTCCGTTCAAGAACCGAGTCTCCATCAATGGAACAGAAGTATGGATAATTGGACACGTTAATCCCGGCATTCAATGCATCGGCTTTCCCGCCATTTTCTTTATCGATAACGAGCAAATTTTTGTACAGCTTTGATTGGTAAACTCCCTTTACTGACTTTGTTTGAAGCTGTTGACGGATCACCCATTTAATCTTCACCAATTGGAATGCCTCAACGAGCTTTTCCATGGTATCATCGGTTGAGCCATCGTTTATGATAATGATTTCATATTCAGGGTATTCAATACTCAGTAAGGACCTCACCGTCGCCATGATACCGACAGATTCATTGTAAGCAGGGACCAGTATGGAAACCGGCTTCGTCTGATGGAGGTGTAAGAGCTCTTCGTACGGCTGCCAATCATCCAGCCCGTAGGTTTTCCTTAATTGAAAAAGGGAGATCACGAGGAGAATCGTATAAAAAGAGATAACAAGAATCATATAAATGAGAACAAACCATCCGATGAACATCATGATGTTTCCCCATTCTGCTGTTATATTCATGTAACCGCCCCCCTTTCCAGCCATTGCCCAGCCATATCCCTTGCATATTCGTCTTCGGCATGGGCAGCGATTTCTCCTAACAAAGCTTTCCCGTTTTCAAGGCGCAAGAGGGATTGCGCCGCCTGGGACCGGACATAAAAAGATGGATCACTCATAAGCTCTTGTAAGTATGGAGTGAGCTCCCGGGAACGGATATACTCACATGCTTTGATGGCCATCAGCCGTTCCTGCCAGGATTCAGCGCGTAGGTGAACGGAAAGTTTAGGTATGGAAAGATAAAACTCCATACCCACCACCGCTTTCAATGCACGGACCCTTAGTTCAGTGGAGTCCACCTCCAACAGGTCCTCTAGGAAAGCAACATGTTCCATCCTATTTTTTACCCCGATCGAATCGATGAGGGCATATTTCATCACATCAGGGAGTTCATCAAAAGCCAGGACCAATGGTTGAAACTGATCTTCCCTGAATGAATGAAACAGTATACTGTACTCAAATTCCGTCAAATCATGCTTCGTCCCAGTCAATCTAGCAAGCAGGTCTTCCTCATCGAACAGAACAGCGATTTTCAGCAATTGAATTTCTTCCGATCTGCTCATCGATTTGGAGTCTTGGAGCTCCCTTAATGCTCCAGTCATACTTTCCATCTTGAAATCCTGTATCCAGTAAAGGGCATTCATCCTAAGGCTCCACCTTCTGTGCCTCAGCTGTGACAGAATGAACGTTTGAAAATGGTCTTCTGCAAACCCTTGCAATCGTTCCTGAATGTCGAGAGATGCAAACATCTTTGAAAAGCCGGCCAACAACTCAATGAGCGCCCTGGTCTGTAAAGGCGAGCCTTGCATTAACTTCTCATCCTTCACGCCCTCATGTAAAAACTGAAAAAGGGCTAATTGATACTCCTCTTTAAACCTCTCGATCTTACCCCGATTTTTATTGTCGATCATCTTTTTTATCATTAAATACAGGCAAAGGCCCGTTAACACAACAAGCAAACCAACCAGCACAATAGAAAAATAAAAAAGTTCCTCAGAGAACAATGTTCTATCTCATCCTTTTTAGCATTTGACCCAAACGGGCCTCAAGCTCTAATAGTTTAAACGGCTTCGTCATATAATCGTCCGCTCCAAGCTGAAGGGATCTTGAAATGTCCTTTTCGCTCCTCCGGGATGTCAGCATGAGCACCTTGTAGCGATCGGAATCACTCCTTGAACGGAGGCGCTCCAATACTTCAAGCCCATCCATCTTCGGCATCACCCCGTCTAATATCACCAGACAAGGGTTTGTCATATGCCACTCTGACTCTATAAAAGCGGCCCCATCTTTGAATGTCTGGATGTCATACTGAATATGCTGCTCACCCGGCAGCTTCGACACGATGTCCATCATCACCGTCCGGATGATTGGATCATCATCGACAATAGCAATTTTCATCGTTTTATGAGGAGTATGCTCACTTGCTTTCCCATCCATCTTCACAATATTCCTGCCGCTGCTTTTCGCCTCATAAAGGGCCTGATCGGCAAGCTTAAGCCATGTATCGAAAGGCTTCGTCGGATCAGCAATTTCTGTGACCCCTGCTGAGAAGGTACAGAAAAAGTCAGACTCTGCCTGAAACTTCAATTGACTGAACCTCTTACGTATATCATCGACAAGAGTACACGCTTCTTTTATAGACGTATTAGGGAACAATACGACAAATTCTTCCCCCCCAAAGCGAAAGACAGTGTCCTGAACTCTTGTTTCGGACTTTAGCTGTGAGGCAAATTTCTTTAAGACTTGATCCCCAACAAGATGGCCGTACCGGTCGTTCACTCCTTTGAAATAGTCTAAATCAAGGACGGCCAAACAATACGAGTCCCCGGTCCTCGCCCAATTACTTTGCACTTGAGCATAAGCCTGACTCAGGTATTTACGATTATAAACCAGGGTCAATTCATCGATCAGTACAAGCTCTTCCATCTGTTTCTTCCGTTCCATCTGCCTCTCTACACGGACAATAAACTCATCAAGCTCAAATGGTTTTGCAATAAAATCATCGGCTCCCATCTGATAGCTTTTCATACGGACTTCCTTACTGTTCTCCCCACTCACCATGACAGTAGGAATGAATTGCTGCTTCAACTTCTTCTTGAAAAAATCCAGGACTTCGAATCCGTTCGTACCGTCCATATAAATATCGATGATGGCACAATCCGGCCTCACATCATAGTAGGATATGATCGCCTTATCAGGGTTGGCGATAGGGACGACATACCACCCGATTTTCTCCAGCTCTTCCTTCATGTACATAAGGAAGGACGTATCATCATCAATGAGTAATATAACAGGTTCTTCCCCAGACCTGCTTTGTTTACCTGGTAATACTCCGATTGATTCCTCCTCATATTGATAACAGTACTGGATGATATCGAACAGTTCTTCCTTCACTTCCGAAATCGTCCACGTCCGGCCTTCTTTTTCCTCATACCGGTCCATCAATTCGCGGGACCTATCCCCGATTTTATGTAAGCCAAGGACCGAAGCTGATCCAGCCAACGAGTGGATGAACCTGTACACCTCTTCATGGGGGATGGCGACGGCTGTTTCCCACTCTTGCAATTTTTTTCGAATATTATTAAAGAAATGCTTTGTGTATTTTTCCATTCCGGCATCGTCTTCCTTTATCGTCAGCGTTTTTTACATTCATACTGCCTTCATTTTCTTTTTATTCTTTTCTTCCAAACTCATTATATTATACTCTCGTGTTTTCTAGTTTAATAGGTGGAGACTGGAAATAATATGTGTCTTTTTATCCATTTCACCTTAAAAGTACAATGTAACAAAAAAGCAAATATTCTTCCATCTTAAAGTTGAACATTTATGGAAAAAGGTTTAATTTTTCACCTGATGTTTGCCTCGGGTGAAATCATCTTGTGCGGGTATTACTCACAGAGAAAGCGGAGCCCATGGTAAGCAGAACGGCCACGTACGTAATCGCGCCACATCAGAAATCCAATAAAAAAAGCCGATGACCACTCCCCGGTCATCGGCTTTTTATCAAGTAGATCTATGCTTCTTTTTGTACAAATCTCTCCAGTGCAACCAATGCTTCTTCTTCGTCACTTCCGTCCGCTACTAACGTAATGGCAGAACCTGTAGAAATGGCTAAACTCATTAAGCCCATGATGCTTTTTGCATTTACCTTCTTCCCATCCTTTTCTAAGAAGATTTCAGATGAGAAGCGGTTCGCCTCCTGAACGAATAATGCCGCCGGACGTGCCTGAAGACCTGTTTTCAATTTCACTTCCACTTGTTTTTCCACCATAATCATTTCTCTCCCCTTTGCCCTTAATTATTGCATCTTCTCTCCCGCTCTGAGTTTCTCAGCAAGCTGGTCAATTTTCCTTAAGCGGTGATTAATCCCTGATTTACTGATGGTGCCGCCTGACACCATTTCCCCTAGTTCTTTCAATGTAACGTCTTGATAATTCACTCGTAATTCTGCGATTTCTCTTAGTTTATCGGGTAATACCTGTAATCCTACATGCTTTTCAATAAACTTAATGTTTTCGACCTGTCTTAAAGCAGCACCGATGGTTTTATTTAAATTAGCCGTCTCACAATTTACAAGACGATTAACGGAATTTCTCATATCCCTGACAATCCGTACATCCTCAAATCGGAGCAAGGCATTGTGGGCCCCGATGATATTCAAAAACTCCGTGATTTTCTCTGCTTCCTTCAAATACGTAATGAAGCCTTTTTTTCGTTCAAGGGTTTTACTATTCAACCCGAAGGAATTCATCAGCTCGGACAACGCATCGTTGTGTTCAGAATAAAGAGAAAAAATTTCTAAGTGATAGGATGAGGTTTCCGGATTGTTAACAGAGCCTCCTGCAAGGAACGCTCCCCTTAAATATGAACGTCTGCAGCATTTCTTCTTGATTAAGTCTTCCGATATATTATGAATAAAGGTGAAACCCTCACCTAGAATTTTCAAATCCTCGAGAATCATCTTTGAATCTTCTTTGATTCGTACAATGTAGACATTGTTTTTCTTTAGCCGCATCTTCTTCCGCACTAATAGCTCTACCGGGGTGTCGTATCCCTTTTTGATCAATGTATAGATTCTCCTGGCAATGGCGGCGTTTTCGGTTTGAATATTGACGACGAGCTTTTGATTCGAGAATGACAATGAACCATTCATACGAATCAACGCGGATAATTCTGCATTCGCGCAACAATCTTTTACTTCAATGTTGGTTAATTCTTTTTTCGTTTCGGACGCAAACGACATCCCCATCACCTCCTAGCAAACGCTTGCACAACCTTATACAAAAGAAATTTTCGTAGTTTATCTGGTTGATTTTTCAAGATAAGAATAAATGATATCAGCGACCTTCTCCGTGTTATGACGAACAAGATGGTTGTCATAGGAGAGAATCTCTTCTGCAATCACTTCTAAGCCCATGGACCTTAATTTTTCCATATCAAAGTGAACGGGACTCGCTTGTTCTTCATTATATCGGGCCTGCACCTCTTTCGGTACCTGCTTTTTGTTGACTAAGATATAATCAATGCTTGGCGTTTCCAGGTGATCGTATAAAGCCTTCACATGGTCACTTGCTGAATAGTCCAGTGTTTCTCCCGCCTGGGTCATGATGTTGCAGATATACATCTTCTTCGCTTTCGCCCGGCATACCGCTTCGCCAATCCCTGGAACAAGGAGATTCGGTAAAATACTAGTATATAGACTTCCCGGTCCCATCACAATTAAATCGGCTTCCTTAATGGCCCTTAAGGTTTCTCCCAATGGCTTGATGCTATCCGGCTTTAAGAAGACCCGTTTGATCTTCTTCCCGGCTTTCGGAATGGCCGATTCTCCAGTGACAATCGTTCCATCCTCCATCTCCGCCTTTAAGATGACACTTTGATTCGCCGAAGGCAAAACCTTCCCCTTCACATTCAATACTCTGCTCATTTCCTGAATCGCATGAACAAAATCACCTGTAATGGAAGCAAGGGCAGCGATAATCAGGTTTCCTAAAGCATGACCGGAAAGTTCATTCGTTGTTTCAAAACGATGCTGAAACATTTGTTCCACCAGTGGCTCCACTTCTGAAAGAGCAGCCAGGACATTCCGTATATCTCCCGGAGGAGGAATATCCAAGCTGTCACGCAAACGACCTGAGCTGCCACCGTCATCAGCGACAGTGACAATGGCCGATATATCGATAGGGTGTCGTTTTAATCCACGAAGAAGGACGGGCAGGCCCGTTCCTCCTCCGATCACGACGACCTTGGGTGTATGTGTCATGTTGTTAGACCCTTTCTCTTCTGAATATCTCGATGAGAAATTTTCGTTTGATAGTCCTTTTCAAAATGATGGCCAAGATACTCTGCCAACGCAACCGATCGATGCTGCCCGCCTGTACATCCAATCGCGACCACAAGCTGACTCTTTCCTTCACGCTTGTATTGTGGAAGCATGAACGACAGTAAATCGGTCACTTTCTCGATGAATTTATTCGTTTCATTCCATTTCAGCACATAGGTGGACACTTCTTCATCCAACCCCGTTTTCGGCCGCATATGATCAATATAATGCGGATTTGGCAGGAAGCGTACATCAAACACCAAATCGGCATCTATCGGGATACCGTGCTTGAAACCGAAAGACACGACATTCACCGTGAAAATCGTCTTTTTATTCACCGAGAATTCCGTTAGAATCTTTTCCCGAAGCTCTCTGGGCTTCATGGTTGAAGTTGTATAAATTAACTGCGCACGACCTTTTAACTCTTCAAGGAGCTCTCTCTCCTGACGAATTCCTTCAAGAGGCAAACCTGAAGGAGCCAGCGGATGAGAACGTCGTGTTTCCTTGTATCGTCTGACAAGAGAGGAATCATCTGCATCAAGATATAAAACCTGCGGTGTCACCCAGGAGGTTTCCGCCAATTCGTCCAATGCTTTAAAAAGATGGTCAAAAAATTCTCTTCCCCTTAGGTCCATAACGAGCGCGACCTTATTCATTTTATTACCGGACTCTTTCATCAGTTCCAAAAACTTTGGCAGGAGAGTTGGCGGCAGATTGTCCACACAGAAAAATCCTAAATCCTCGAAGCTCTGAATGGCAACGGTTTTACCAGCTCCGGACATCCCTGTTATGATTACTAATTGAACATCGTTTGTAGAACCTGTACTCATACTCTTCCCCCGCTTTTATCGTAATGTTGTATTTGAAAAGTTTGTTGATCAACTTGGATCTAATCGATAAGACAATAACTTGAAATCAGGAGTATAGGTAAACGTTCCATAAATCGTATTCTTTCCGTGTAAGAGGTAGTCCAGTATATGATAATCTCCTTCAGCCATCGGAAGGTCCTTAATATCCTCGATCGGATGCCATTTAATCTTACCTTCTTCCGATTCCTGAAGGTTGACCCCATCCGCTTCGGTTGCAAAGAAAGAAAACATCATCCACTCCGATTTAATCTGATCGCCTTCTTTAATAATGAACGTAAAGACACCTTTCAAATCAGGATTCTTTAAATAGATGCCCGTTTCCTCACGATACTCACGAATGACAGCATCCCTGATCGATTCGCCGGACTCCATTTTCCCACCTGGAGCGACCCACCAATTCCTTCTTGGCTTTTGGAGAAGGAGCACCTTGTCTCCATCCAGATATAAACAATTTGTGACACGTTGCACTACCTTCACCTCAATCTTGATGATTAGGGAGCCAATGAATACATTAGTCCCACTTTCAGTCATTCTCATTCCTTATATTATACTATGATTGAAGACAAGCTACAATGTCTTGGCTTGCTGTTTGAAGGTTGTCGATTGAAATCGAAAGATATTGGGACATGTTTTGACATCATGGGGAATTGTAAATAATAGGTACAGGCACATCGGAGGCACTATAACAGGGAAAAAAAAGCAAAAAAAAATAGACACAGGCGAGTCCTGTGTCGTCAACGGGATTTATTACTTAAAAGGGGGTCAATTTCTTATTTTCTATATTACCCGAAAATTGTTTCACTAGTGTTACAACAGATTTAAAACGGTATTACGGAATTGTTAATGTATAACAACAGGATTTACGAAACTTCATAGATTCTGTTGAATATTGTCATTTCAGGGTTAGAATTCATAGTTTTTCATGATTTGATCTGCAAGTAGTTCGTATCCTTTACCATTTGGATGAAGAGAATCATGGAAATAGTTTTCCTTGGACTTCCCTTTAAATAAGGGATTGGTGGAGACGTATTTCACGTTCTCATGTTTCTCCGCTTCTTTCATCATGGATTCATTCCAATCATCCACGTATGCCTCGATTTTATCACTATCTTTATCTGGATATGGATTGTATAAACCTAACACGATGATGTCAGCTTCTTTATTGGCTGTTCCAACGATATTTAAGATTTTATCCAAATGGTCGAGATAATCCTTCTTCGCCTCAACAATCTTATCATGATGAAGAGGAAATAAGTCTCCACCATTGTTTTTAATCAAATCATTGGTCCCGATGTTTATAATAAAGACATCTGCTTCACTTAAATCCTCTGCTACCTCTGGTTTCACAATCTGTCCCAAGAGCTGATCCGATTGCTGCCCCGGTACTCCGAGGTTTTGAAAGCTATAAGATATCTTTGTATGCTCTTTATTTACTTTCTCTTCCAACCGTCCAATATAACCCGCTTCTTGTTTATCACCATATCCATATGTCAGGGAATCTCCCAATGCGATTACCCGCTTCTTGGATGATGATTGGGTCTCATCGGCATAAAAACTAAAATACACGATGGGAATAAGGGCAAACAACGCTACTAAAGAAACGATTTTCCATATTTTCATTCATGATCCGACCTTCCGAAAAAACCAGGATGACTTTCATAATGTTGGTTATTCCCTTTTTAGAGGGTTGTAATCCTGTTTATTTTTGGAAGTTTCCTGACGATCGAATCGTTTTTCATTTCTTTTCTTATTCGTGTCGAGGGGCGTTTTTTGGATGTAGAAATTGTCTTGTAGATGGCTATTGCATGAGTCTAAGTTCACTTTACACGGCATGAGTCTATTATTGGCTTGGTCCTCACGGATTTTCCCTTTATGAGCGGTAGTACCCTATGCAGTATAGGGTATTCATTGAGGTTTAGTTGAAAAAATCCGGCCGCTTTTGTTAATAATAGAGCCGAAATCGATAAAAATACAGCAGTTTTTGGGATTAATCCGGCCGAAATCAGGAAAAATCCAGCCATTTTACTTTTTTTACCACACACAAAGCATCATATACCCTAATACACACTTTGCAGATTCACAAAACCCCGTCAAAAACGAACGATCTCCGCTCCAGAGGTCCGTCCCCTTATTTCTTCTGAACTCCAAACCGCGCATTGAGCTGGCCCCTTATCATTTTCTGCTTTGCTTCTTTTCTCTCTTTTCTGGATAATTCATGTTTGATTTCCTTTGTCGTGACCCCTTCTTCTCGCTGGTCGGCGATATCCATTAATCGTTCTACGTCGGAAAAGGAGTATTTGCGATAGCCTCGATTCGAACGCTGTGGAAAGATCAGATTCTTCTCTTCGTAATAACGGATCTTCCTCTCGGTTAATCCGGTCAATTCACTCACGACACCGATTGATATCACTTTTTTATCCTTATAGGAAGGTTCATTTTCCACGCTCTCCTCATCCTCCTAGGCAGGGAATATCTTGATTATACATGTCCCTCTAACGGATTTGGACTATTATGTTAGAAAACCTCACAAAGAATTCTAAATTGGAAGAAAACTTTACAAACTAGAAGATTTCCACATTCATTCCCTTTACACTATGGATAAGAATCCAAAAGGAGTGAACACGCATGCCATTTTTACGTGAAGCCGTTGAACGAGAGAGGCAGCAATTTATTCGTCGGTTAGTAGAAGCTGGTGTTTACAAGCCATGTGATGAAGGATTGAAGAAGCTGACGTTGTCGGAACTGGTGTATGTTTTTAACAAACATAAGAGGGAATAACTCATGTACTGATCCTACACTCTTACCCTAATAAAACAAAAAAAGCCTTACGAAAAGTCTCTCCTTCTCGTAAGGCTTACTTATTAACCGTTTTTAACTTTTTCTTTTAGCTCTTCGATATAATGCTGAGCCGTTTGAGCGGCGATACTTCCGTCACCCGTTGCGGTAACGATTTGGCGGAGTTGTTTTTCGCGGACATCTCCGGCTGCAAAGATTCCAGGAACCTTTGTTTCCATTTGTTCGTTTGTTTCAATATAACCTTCAGAGTTGATGATTCCAAGGTTAGCGAATGGTTTTGTCAGTGGAAGCATTCCGATGTAGATGAAGACACCATCTGCTTGGAAATCTGTCTCTTTTCCATTTTCTGTAGAAACAAGGGTCACACTGCCTACTTTGCCATCTTTGTCGTTGATTTCTTTCACTGTGTGGTTCCAGATGAAATCAACTTTTTCATTATCAAAGGCACGCTGTTGCAGGATCTTTTGAGCACGAAGCTCATCGCGACGGTGAACGATCGTTACTTTGTTAGCGAATCTTGTCAGGTAAACCCCTTCTTCTACAGCAGAGTCTCCTCCACCTACGACCACAAGGTCTTTTCCTTTAAAGAATGCTCCGTCACATACTGCACAATAAGATACTCCGCGTCCGCCAAGCTCTTTTTCCCCTGGTACGCCGATTTTTTTGTATTCAGCACCCGTCGTGATGATGACGGCACGCGCTTTGAATTCTTTCGAACCGGTTTTGACGATTTTGAAGTCTTCTCCGTCAACGATTTCTTTAATGTCCCCGTATGCGTATTCCGCACCGAATTTCTTCGCATGATCGAACATTTTATTTGAAAGATCTGGTCCCAGAATATGGTCGAAGCCTGGATAGTTCTCCACTTCTTCCGTATTCGCCATTTGTCCACCCGGCACTCCTCTTTCAAGCATAAGCGTTGAAAGACTTGCGCGAGACGTATAAACAGCTGCAGTCATTCCTGCGGGGCCCGCACCTACAATGATTACATCATAAATTTTTTCTTCAGACATAATGACATTCTCCTTCCGAAACAGTCGTAAGCATGTTCTTTATTTAAATACTATGGATCGTAAACGTAATGGTGCTAAACCTTCCACCCATAGTATTAACTTCCTACACCTATCCTATAAAAAATAGGTTCCCATCGTCCAAAAATATGCTCACGGAAGGTAACTTTCCACGACTGCAATGTATTTTGTCAAGGTACTCGCAGATAAATTGAATCGATCACATAGCTGCTTCTTCGTGACCTTTTCATTTCGCAGCCGATTCCATACAAATTCGGTTGCCGCTGCAAAAGCTTTGGCATTCTTGAAAGTTTCCCGTTCTTTTATGCCTCTGTAGGCAATTGTAAACCAAGTAAGAAACAATCCGGACTCCACGCTCGTGATCGGTCGGTGATCCCCATAAAGGTGCAGAGCCACTTGATGCATATTCCGTATCTCCTGATTCACTTTAATCGAGCTGTTTCCGTTGCTGTTTAACACTTGTGCTAAATACACCTTTTCAACAATCGACAGGTCCTCCACATCACAAAAGTCTGCGTGAGTCAGGATGGCTCTCTGATTATCTGAAATAGACGTAAGAAACAGACCGAATAACTTTTCTTCCGTATATTCACTTTGCAGTTTTTTTAAAATCGATGTGACGTGATTTTCAAAGCCCTCTGCCTGCTTTTGATCGTTCCAAGGCTCGAGTCCCTCTTTTTCCGGGTTGATATCAAGTACCCTTTTCCACGCATTACGGGCAGTATCCTCATGACCCGTTTCATAAGCAGAATACGACAACCAATAATAGAAGCTCGCATCGCCCTCGAAGCCAATCTTCTGAAGGGACTTCAACCAATCATACGCCCGCTTCGAATGACCAACAAGCGCAAACGTAGCCCCCAGCTTGTAACGATGCTCATGAAGTAAGGGACGGACCTTCTCAAGACCCTGTATCAATTCGTCCAGTTCGTCATGACGCTTCTGATAGAAATAAAAAACAGCCGTATTGCACAGGGCATGAAGATTTCCAGGATTCTTCTCCAGCACCTCTTCCAACGTAGCAGCTGCTTGATCGACTTCACCTAAATAGAAATAGGCAAGTGCCAGATTATTATAAGCTGACCAGAATTCCGGATAATCTTGAATGACCGCCTGTAAGGTATCCACGGCTTTTTGAAAATGTCCTGATTCAAGAAGGTCTCTTGCTTTCTCCTGTTGGACGATGAGCTCATCATGCTCGTATAAATCGTCCACAATCAGATCGGAATCGAGCTCCAGAAGTTCTAATAAATCTTCTGCATCCTCGACGAATTCACCATATTCTTCTTTGTCAAGATAAGCCGAAACCTGTTCGTACGCCTCTTTAAATAAGCCTAAATGGGCATAATTGTTGGCCAAAAAATAATGACACTCTGACATTCTTGGATCCAGATCATCCAAGATTTGATGCAATAGATCATTGGAGCGCTTGTATTCACCAAGCTCTGTATACACAATCGATAATTGACAGGCAATCATCGGTTCTACTGGTTCTAATTGAAATGCTCTATTTAAATATTTTAATGATTTTTTAAGCTCTCGACGTTGATAAGCCTTCATCCCTTTGTTGTAGTAATACTCGCCAGTCGGGACAAAAGACAACACTTTCGCTTGTTCACTACCTAATTTTGACCCTTTTCTCATCAAAGTCCTCCGAAACGTTCATAGTATAACTACAGTAGTATATCATACAATACCCCCGTACTAAACTACCATATTTTGAGGGACGGACCTTTACGCGTATGCGCGAAGGTCCGTCCCTCAGTAGGTTATTTATTATGACGTTCCACAAGGACTTCCAACACATCTTGAAGTGGAAGTTTTTGTTCTCTTAATAATACAAGGACGTGGTAGAACAGGTCGGCGACTTCCCATTTCAGTTCTTCACTGTCCCTGTTTTTCGCAGCGATGATCACTTCTGACGCCTCTTCGCCTACTTTTTTAAGGATTTTGTCTACACCTTCTTCAAAGAGATAGGTTGTATATGCTCCCTCTGGTCGGTTGATTTCACGATTTTCAATGAGTTTTTCCAGAGTGAGGAGGATATTTTCTGTTGATGATTTTTCCTCACCGTACACTCCTTCATGGAAGCAGCTCTCTTCCCCTTTATGACAGGCAGGACCTTGTTTATCGACGAGGACAAGGATGGCATCTTTATCACAATCCCACGTGATATTCTTGACCGTTTGGGTGTTCCCGCTCGTTTCACCTTTATGCCACAGCTCCTGGCGTGAACGGGAGTAAAACCACGTTTCTCCTGTCTCAACCGTTTTCTTGAGAGACGTTTCATTCATGTAGGCCAGTGTTAAAACTTCTTTTGTCGAAGCGTCCTGGATGATGGCAGGTACCAATCCTTTATCATCGTACTTCACGGATGCGATCCAACTGTCATTTGTCATCGTACATGCACCTCCTGCTCTCTTAAGTAGCTCTTTACTTCTTCAACGCTCGTTTCTTTATAGTGGAAGATGGAGGCTGCAAGGGCCGCATCGGCTTTGCCCTCGGTGAATACTTCTTTGAAGTGCCTGGCATTTCCTGCTCCGCCTGAAGCAATCACCGGAATCGAAACCGCTTCGCTGACTGCCTTCGTCAGGGCCAGATTGAACCCCTGCTTCTCTCCATCGCTATCCATGCTCGTTAACAAGATCTCTCCCGCACCGAGTGATTCTACTTCCTTCGCCCATTCCACGGCATCCAGGTCTTTCAGCTTTCTGCCTCCATGGGTATAAACTTTCCAACCTTTGCTCTCTTCATCAAGTTTGGCATCGATGGCCACTACGATACATTGAGATCCGAAATAATCCGCTCCTTCACGGACAAGCTCAGGCCGCAGTACGGCAGCTGTATTAAGGGATACCTTGTCTGCCCCTGCACGCAGGATGGCTTTCATATCTTCAACTGAGTTAATCCCTCCACCTACTGTAAAAGGGATCGCCAATCCCGCAGCGACATGCTGAACGACTTCCACCATCGTTTTCCGTCCTTCATGTGAGGCTGAAATATCCAGGAAGACAAGTTCATCGGCACCTTGCTCATCGTACACTTTAGCAAGTTCAACGGGGTCTCCTGCATCTCGCAGCTCCACGAACTGAATGCCTTTTACCACTCTTCCATCCTTCACGTCCAGACACGGAACAATCCGTTTCGTTAACATGTTTTCACCTCATTTATGGCCTCTCTCACCGTGAACTTTCCTGTATATAGTGATTTTCCACAAATCGCACCGGAGACACCTTGGTTTTCGTATTGCTTTAAAGTCTTCAGATCTTCAAGTGAGCTAATGCCTCCAGACGCAATCACTGATTTCCCCGTTTGTTTGGCAAGATCGACAACCGCTTCAACATTGGGACCAGATAGCATTCCGTCTGTGGCAATATCGGTGAAGATGAATGTTTCTGCACCAGCTTCAGCCAGTTCTTTTCCAAGGTCCACCGCTGTAAGGGAGGAAGTTTCCAACCAGCCATGAGTTGCCACATAGCCATCCTTTGCATCGAGTCCGATGGCAATCTTATCACCATATTCCGACAGCCATTCCTTCACTAATTCTGTGTTGGAAACGGCGATACTTCCAATGATCACACGATCCACACCTCGGCTTAAATAGTGCGCGATGTCCTCTTTCGACCGGATACCTCCGCCAATCTGAACCTTGGCATCCAGCTTTTCTGCAACGGCGATCACGAATTCATCATTGATCCGGGAGCCTTCCTTTGCCCCATCAAGATCTACCATGTGAATCCACTCGGCCCCTTCATCGGCGAATTTCTTCGCCATATCAAACGGAGAGTCTCCATAAATCGTTTCTTGATTATAGTCACCTTGAACGAGACGAACGCATTTTCCGCCACGCATATCGATCGCTGGATAAATCGTAAAACTCATGAGACCGCCTCCTTTACCCGTTTTGTAAAGTTTTCTAACAGCTTCATTCCAAGCTCACCGCTTTTTTCAGGGTGAAACTGCATTCCAAATATATTTTCCCGGCTCACGACTGCAGGGATTTCAACTCCCGCATAGTCAGCACTTGCCACTATCACGTCTTTGGATCCTTCGTGCACATAATAGGAATGAACGAAGTACACATAGCCTTCTGATAACCCATCTAAAAGGGGGGATTTTTTTTGGTAACGCAGAAGATTCCATCCCATGTGAGGGACTTTGAATGCGTTTCCTTGACTGTCCTTTTTCGGGATGTGAAGCACTTCTCCCGGAAGAAGAGCCAATCCTTTTGTTGCTCCATTCTCCTTGCTTTCTTCAAACAGTAGCTGCATACCCAAACAAATGCCTAAGAGCGGCTTCCCGCTTTGGGCAAAAGTGAGGATAGTGTCTCTTAAGTGAGTGGTTTCAAGAAGATTCATAGCATCTTTAAATGCTCCGACTCCCGGTAAAATCAACCCATCTGCGTTCAGTAACTCCTCTTGTTGATCACTGATAAAATAAGGAACGTTCAACCGTTCGAGTGCTTTACTGACGCTGAACAGATTCCCCATCCCATAATCTACAATGCCGATCATGAATTATAACATTCCCTTCGTAGACGGAACCCCTTTTACCCGGGGATCGATCGTGGTTGCTTCATCCAGGGCACGTCCCAGTGCTTTAAAGATCGCTTCGATGATATGGTGTGTATTGTGACCATAATGAACGATGACATGAAGATTCATTCGCGCCTCAAGGGCAAGCTTCCAAAGGAATTCATGTACAAGCTCTGTATCGAAAGTCCCGACTTTCTGACTTGGAAGTTCTGCACGGAACTCAAGGTGCGGACGATTACTCAGGTCCACTACGACTTGGGCAAGGGCTTCATCCATCGGAACCATTGCTGAGCCGTAGCGCTTAATCCCTTTTTTATCTCCCAGCGATTCCAGTAATGCCTGTCCTAAGCAAATGCCGATATCTTCTGTCGTGTGATGGTCATCCACTTCAATATCACCGTTTGCCTCGATCACACAATCGAATTGCCCGTGCTTCGTAAATAAGTCCAGCATATGACTCATAAACGGGACGCCCGTCTTAATCTCCGAATTCCCCTCTCCATCGATCCCAAAATTCAAGCGAATATCGGTCTCATTCGTCTTTCGAACAATCTCTGCACTTCTCACCATGATGTCCTCCTTTTTGGAGGGACGGACCTCTGTGAGGTCCGTCCCTCTTCCCTATTATTCTTTATCGAATCGAATCTCAACTGCTCTTGCATGGGCTTCCAGTCCCTCTAAGCGGGCAAGCTTCGCGATTTTTTGATGATTTTGTCGCAGTGCTGTTTCACTATATGAAATGACACTTGTCTTTTTCATGAATTCGTCTACATTCAACGGACTTGAAAAACGCGCTGTCCCATTGGTCGGGAGAACGTGATTCGGTCCTGCAAAATAGTCCCCGACAGGCTCGGAGCTGTAGCGGCCGAGAAAGATCGCTCCGGCATGACGGATTTTGGCCATCGTTTCAATTGGCTTCTCTGTCAGTATTTCCAAATGCTCTGCAGCGAGCTTGTTCACAACATCTATTCCTTCCTCTATGTCTCTCGTCACATAGATCACTCCGTAATCGGTGATGGATTGACGGGCGATCTCTTCACGTGGCAGGGAAGTCAGTTGTTGTTCAACCTGTGAGGACACCGCCTCAGCAAGTGTCTCCGAATTCGTCACAAGAACGGCAGATGCAAAAACGTCATGCTCCGCTTGGGAAAGAAGGTCAGCGGCAATTTCATCAGGGCGTTGATGTTCATCGGCCAAAATCACGATTTCACTCGGGCCGGCGATCATATCAATATCCACATCGCCAAACACTTCTCGTTTTGCCAGGGCTACATAGATGTTCCCTGGACCTGTTATTTTATCTACAGAGGTGATGGATTCAGTCCCATACGCCAGTGCGGCTACGGCTTGAGCACCGCCAACTTTAAAGATGTCTTCCACACCGGCAATTTTAGCTGCGACCAATACGCCGGGAGATAGCTTCCCATCCTTACCCGGTGGCGAAACCATCGTGATTTGTTTGACCCCGGCTACTTTAGCCGGCAATACATTCATTAATACAGAGGACGGGTATGCAGCCGTCCCGCCTGGCACGTACACGCCTACTGAATCAAGTGGCGTCAGCTTTTGGCCAAGCATCGTCCCATCCTCATTGGTGGTAAACCATGAGGCTCTCTTTTGCTTAAAGTGAAAGTCACGGATATTATCCGCAGCTTCTTCAATGATCGAGACCATCTCAGAATCCAGAGAAGCAAAGGCTTCCTCGATTTCACTCTGTGTAACCTTGTAGTTCTCTAATTGAACCCCATCAAATTTCTCCGTATACTCACGGACTGCCTGATCTCCATTCTCTTGCACAGAAGAAATAATCCCCTGAACTGCTCTTCGCTGTTCCTCCGTACCACTATCGATCGAGCGCTTAATCGACGCCCCGTTAATATCCTTAATAATCTTCATACCATTTCACCAGCCTTCGACGGGGACGGACCTGCTCACCACAGCAGATGCCGTATTCCCTATGTAATCTATATTTGGAGGGACGGACCTTGACGTGAATGAACAAGCTTCCGAACCTCGGAGTCTCTTTATACGTGTTGTAATCCCTTTATTAACGGGCTCCAGGCAAGGTCCGTCCCTCTTACCCACTCTTACCCATTAACCGATGATGCGTGTCAGCCGGGTGACGAGGTCTTCGATTTTTTCGTCTTTCATACGGTAGCTGACGGGATTGACGATGAGTCGCGAGGTGATGTCGACGATGGTTTCGTATTCCACCAGTCCATTTTCCTTCAGGGTTCTTCCCGTCGAGACGATATCGACGATGCGATCAGCGAGGCCGATCAAAGGAGCGAGCTCAATGGAACCGTTGAGTTTAATGATTTCCACTTGCTCTCCCTGCTCCCGGAAATAGGAAGATGCGACATTCGGATATTTTGTGGCGATTTTCGGTGCCACATCACTCATCTTTGTATTCGGGAGTCCTGCTACCGCCAGATAACAGCCGCTGATCCGTAAGTCCAACAGCTCGTATACGTCCCGTTCTTCTTCGAGCATAACGTCCTTCCCGGCAATCCCTAAATCAGCGACTCCATGCTCTACATATGTCGGAACATCCATCGGCTTCGCCAGGATGAACCGTAAATCTTCCTGGGGAACTTCGATAATCAGCTTTCTCGAATCATCGAATTCAGGCGGCAGATTGTAATCTGCCTTCCTTAATAGTTCTACTGCTTCTTCAAATATCCTGCCTTTAGGCATGGCAATGGTTAATGAACTCATGATGTTTCACCGCCTTTCGGGTCCTGCCCCACAACGAAGTGTACATTGCTGAAGCCCTTCGTAAACTCATCCACGTCTCCTACGCCCTTCCAGTTCTGAAGAACAACCTCGATTCCTTCACTTCTCAGCTCATGAGCCAAACGGATCGCTTCTTTCCTGCGTTCATCACTGAATAGCACACATTGCTGAAGGGTTGAGGATAACTGAACCTGCATAGCTTCCAGCACATAATCAAGACGCAGCCCAAATCCTGTCGCACCTGAATTTTTCCCGAACTTTTCAAGCAGTTTATTGTAGCGGCCCCCATTTCCGATCGCAAACCCTACATTTTCTCCGTACACTTCAAATAATATCCCGGAATAATAACTCATGTGGCTCACCAGACTCAAGTCGAACTTCACATATTGCTCCACTTCATAATCTTTTAAAATACTCCATAGGTCTTTTAGCTGTTTGAGAGCGTTAAGCCCTTTTTCCCCCTCTAAAAGGGAATGCGCTTCTCCTATCACATTTTCAGATCCACGCAATTGAAGAAAACGGAATAGTCGCTGCTTATCGATGGACGAAAGCGCGAGCTCATTGACATGCTGGCGATATCCAACATAATTTTTCTCATATAAGTATCTTCTTAACGTATTCGCACGCTCTTCTGTCCCAACGATCTGAGTGAACAGCTCTTGAACAAATCCAATATGCCCGATTGAAATTTTGAAGTTTTCCAATCCAGCTTCTTTTAGGACCGATACCATTAACGCAATCACTTCAGCGTCGGCGCTGACTGAGTCGTCGCCGATGCATTCGATTCCGACCTGCTCAAACTCGGCCGGACGTCCGCCTTCCCGCTGTTGTGCTCTAAATACTGAATTTGAGTAGGCCAGTCGCAGCGGTGCCTCATCTTTCAACAATTTTGATGCGGCAATCCGGGCGATCGGCGCTGTCATATCAGGTCTTAACACGAGGGTATGCCCCTGCTGATCCAGGAGTTTGAATAGCTGTTGATCCAAGATGGCAGATGCCTCACCAACCGTTTCATAATATTCAAGGCTTGGAGTTTCAATAAATTTGTAACCCCAGAGCTTCATCGCTTGTTCCATTTTATTCTTCGTCTGATCTTTGATTTCGTATAAATCAGGAAATGTATCTCTCATTCCCAATGGCTTCTCGAACATAAATAACTTAGTCATAAGAACCACCTTTGGCGTATTAATTCATCTATTTTCCCCCGATTTGGGGATTGCTACTAATTGTAGATTATTCAGAAATCCTTTAGTTCGCTAATGTGCTAATAAAATAAAGTTATTTGTAGTGTAGCGCTTCTTTTTTTATTCGTCAACCGTTTGATTTGTGGATTTTTCAAAAAAAAAAGGCAAAAATAGAACTCAGTCTATCTTTGCCTTTTCCCTTATTCTTCTCTTTTCAATCCGTAGATGGCATCTTCTCGCCAGCGTTCGGCAAGTTCGTCTTTGGTATAGATGATCCTCATGGGATTTCCACCGACGAATGCGCCTGCCGGGACATCTTTATGTACTAGAGTTCCTGCCGATACGATGGCTCCGTCGCCAATCTGAACACCCGGTAATATCGTGGTGTTGGCCCCGATCATCACTTCCGATCCGATTTCCACATCACCTAATCGGTATTCCTTGATCAGGTATTCGTGGGCGAGGATCGTCGTATTGTACCCGATGACCGTATTACGCCCGACCGATATTTTCTCCGGAAACATCACGTCAAGCATCACCATGAGGGCAAATGACGTATGTTCACCGATCTTCATCCTCAAAAACGTCTTATACAACCAGTTTTTCATCCCCAAAAAGGGTGTGTACCTTGCCAGTTGAATCACGATGAAATTTTTGACGACCTTCCCGAAAGGAACGGTTTTGTAAACATGCCAGAGAGAATTTGCTCCTTCTACAGGGTAGCGGGTCGTTCGTCTCATGCAGTAGGAACTCCAACAATCGGTAATAAGTCTTTCATATTATCCAGCATGAAGTCCGGTTCGTAGAGAGCCAGATGCTCTCTTCCCTTTGCACTCCACGCGACACCTGCCGAAAGCACTCCTGCATTTTTCCCGGCTAAAATGTCGTGGTGATTGTCCCCGATCATGATTGCTTCTTCAGGCGAGGACCCCAATGTCACGAGAGCTTTCTCAATCGGTTCAGGATGAGGCTTCGCGTTCTCTACTTCGTCCAGGGTGATGATGACTTCAAAGAAGGGACGAAGATTCATAAGGTCCAGCCCTTTTAAAACAACATCACGGACTTTCGTTGAGACAATCGCTAATTTATATCCATTTTCATAGAGGGCTTGAACGGTTTCATACACCCCTTCAAACTCAGTCACTAGTGCGTCATGATGCTCATGATTATAAGCACGGTAGTGGGCACACATCTCTTCCACACGATCGGGATCCAACCCTCCAAATGATTCTTCCAATGGTGGCCCCATAAAAGGATGAACGTCCTTTTCCCCGTACTGTCCTGGATAATAATGATTCAATGTGTGCAAAAAGGAAGAAATAATTAAATCATTGGTATTGATCAATGTTCCGTCTAGGTCAAATAATATTGTTGTAATCCTGCTCATAATGTCTCTCCTTTTCTTTCTTTGCATCTACCCTGTTCCAAATGTAGGAAACCGCCATCGTTAACAAAATCGCAGTGACCAGCCTGATGATCAGAAGGGGCAGGACAGGGATCCCGAGTGGGATAAAGATTAACGTATCCTCCACCACTGCGTGACATGAGACTAAAAAGATGAAGGCAATCGTGACATCCTTCTTACTCACGCCATCTTCTTTTACTGCCTGAATCATGACTCCTGCTCCATATGCCAGCCCGATGACGAGTCCCGCTACCATCGTGGATGAAGTATTTGCATTCATGCCAAGTGCCCGGGTGGCAGGGGACATCCAGCGTGAAAAAACATCCATCCATTTCAAATCTTTCATCACTTGAATAAT
The DNA here is from genome assembly GCF_038049935.1 of Rossellomorea sp. y25. Lineage (NCBI taxonomy): Bacteria > Bacillati > Bacillota > Bacilli > Caryophanales > Bacillaceae > Rossellomorea > Rossellomorea sp. y25. The sequence goes on from NZ_CP145886.1 coordinate 3,983,046, forward strand.
CATCATAAGAGGAATGACGATAAGAGCTAATTGCAGGACACCAAACCCTGCTTTCTCAATTCCCAGGAGAATGATTTCTCCCCATCCATCCGGCTCGGCTTGCTGAGGAGGCATCATTCCGTACTTGGCGATATCAGTTCCACCTTTCCAAACAAGGTTGATCACAACAGCAGACAGCAGAGCCAATCCGATCCTTACCGCCACAATCAGCCAGATCTTCACGCCCACTTTTGCAGCTACCGTTGATTCAATGAACAAATTATGAGAGAAGGAGAGCATCACCGCAATGATGAATACTTCTTTTACCGTTAAATCAAGGGATAGGATTCCCCCGATACCTGCATACAAGTTAAGGAAATTCCCTAATACAAGAGGAATGGCCGCATCACCTGAAAGACCGAGGAGCTTCATAAAAGGAGAGATTTTCTCCATGACCCACGGAAGGACAGGCGTGTATTGAAGCAAAAACACAATCAGCGTGATTGGAAAGATGACCTTCCCTAATGACCAAGTGGTTTTCAATCCTACGAGGCCGCCATTTTTCAATGATGACATCCACATTCTCCCTACTCCCCTTTTGTTAAGCGTTTACGCTATCCGTTTTCTCATCGTATGCCTTTTTCGCAAGGCCTGCTTTTCTTCTGTAAAAGAACAATACAAGAGATCCAATAATAAGAACAATGGATATCACTTGAGCAAAGCGTAAAGGTCCCAGCATCAGACTATCCGTTCTCAATCCCTCGACAAAGAATCGCCCGATGGAGTACCAAACCACATACGTAAGGAAAAGTTCCCCACGACGGAGGCTGCTTGCTTTCCTTCTCATGACAAGAAGTAGGATCAGGCCTGCGAAACTCCAAAGAGACTCATATAAGAATGTAGGATGATAATATGCTCCATTAATGTACATTTGATTGATAATGAAATCAGGCAGCATCAGGTTTTCAAGAAACGCACGGGACACTTCTCCACCATGAGCCTCCTGGTTAACAAAATTGCCCCAGCGTCCGATTGCCTGACCTAAAATAATACTCGGTGCCGCAATATCAACAAGCTTCCAGAATGGCAGCCCCTTTATTTTGGCAAAAACAATGGTGGTAAGAACCGATCCGATCAATGCGCCATGAATGGCGATTCCACCATTCCACACTTTAATGATATCCCCGGGGTGATCGGCATAATAATCATTCCATTCAAAGATGACATAATAAGCACGTGCACAAATGATAGCGATAGGAATTGCCCAAACGAGCAAATCGATGAATGTATCGGGATGAAGACCCAATCTTTTGCTCTCACGAATGACTAAATAGAGTCCTAATGCGATCCCAAGCCCGATAATGACACCGTACCAGTGTACTTGGATCGGCCCAAGAGAAATGGCAATGGGATCGATTGGCGTAATGTTCTCGTTCATTTTGTCTCTCCTTTATTAATTAGATAGCATGTGATTGATAACATCTTTACGTTTTATGTAAGGATCAGATATCTTCATTCTCTCCATCTTCAATCACATCAGACAGACGGCTTGTAAATTGCTCTGCTGCATTTACACCCATACGTTTCAGACGGAAGTTCATGGCAGCGACTTCAATGATAACCGCAAGATTTCGTCCAGGACGAACAGGTACGGTTAGTTTGGTAATATCTGTATCGATGATTCTCATTTTTTCTTCATCCAGACCAAGTCGGTCGTACTGCTTCGCTTTATCCCATAGCTCGAGATTAATACAAAGTGTGATGCGCTTATAATTGCGCACAGCTCCTGCTCCGAATAACGTCATCACATTGATGATGCCCAAGCCGCGGATTTCCAACAGATGTTCAATTAACTCAGGAGAGCTGCCGATTAACGTATCCATGTCTTCTTGACGGATTTCTACGCAATCATCTGCTACAAGCCGGTGTCCTCTCTTCACAAGTTCCAGAGCTGTTTCACTTTTACCAACACCGCTTTTTCCGGTGATCAATACTCCGACTCCATAGATATCCACCAATACACCGTGGATGGCCGTTGTAGGAGCAAGCTTACTTTCCAAATAATTTGTGAGCCTCGAAGAGAATCGTGTTGTTTTCATTGAAGAACGCATGACAGGAACATCATATCGATTCGATGCCTCCACTAGCTCAGGCGGGATTTCCAGGTCTCTGGAGATGATGATACCAGGCGTGATATCTGTACAAAGAGCTTCCATTCGGCGCTTACGTTCTGTATCATCCAGCAAATCCAGGAAAGATAACTCGGTTTTTCCCAATAATTGGATACGCTCTGCGGGATAGTAGTTGAAATAACCGGCCATCTCTAATCCCGGACGGGAAATATCACTTGTTGTGATCGGTCTATGTAAACCTTCTTCTCCACCGACAAGCTCTAATTTAAACTTATCGACGATATCTTTAGTGCGAACTTTTGCCACTAATAGCTCCTCCTTCACGTTACACTCGCCTCATATTTATAAACGTTTCGTACTCTAACCTATTTTAGCAATTATAGAGAAAAGCGCAAGGCAGCTTACTTGTGACAAGGGGAAGGATGCGTATTTCCTCTTCTCGGTTCAGCTATATGCCTGCTCCTTCCTGAAATTTGAAGGTCCGTCCCTTTTCAGCGGTACCCTTGAAACGACTTTTTACATATATGAGAGGTGAGAAGTTCGTTTAAGGGAGGATGATGAGGTTGAAGATTATGTTGGATGCCGGGCATGGTTATGAGACTCCGGGGAAGAGGACACCGGATGGAATGAGAGAGTATGAATTTAACAGGGATGTCGCAGCATTTTGCAGAAATGAGTTGGCAAAATATGATGTGGAAGTTTACTATTCTCACTCAGATTCAAAGGATATCCCCTTACAATTGAGAACGGATCGAGCAAACAACCTAAAGGTGGATGTATTTGTATCGATTCACGCAAATGCGTTTGGTTCAGGAGGCTGGAACGATGCATCGGGCATTGAAACGTATGCCTACATTACACAGCCTTCCAAAAGTACTGCCTTGGCAAGAGAGATTCAATCTCACTTGGTCGCCTCTACCCAAAGACGGGATCGCGGTGTAAAGTTTGCCAACTTTCATGTACTAAGGGAAACGGACATGCCCTCTGTTTTAATTGAATGCGGGTTTATGACAAACCGTGAAGAAGCAGCCCTGTTAAGAACCAGAACCTACCGTCAAATATGTGGAAAAGCCATCGCCAAAGCCCTTGTTGCCTTCTACCAATTGAAGTCTAAAGAGCACACCTCCCTTTACAAAGTTCAGTTAGGAGCATTTTCAAACGAAGAAAATGCCCTTCAACTGGCAAACCATCTAAAAAAAGCAGGATTCGCTCCTTATATTTATATAGAATCAAAGTAACAGAACGGTGACCTGTGCTACGCACCATTAAATGCTTCGATGACATACGTAAAGTGTTTGTGAGCTTGCTTTTGTTCATTACGAAAAAAGACCCTGTCTCATGGCCCGAGACAGGGTCTTTTCTTTATTACTTCTCTTTCATAGGTTCAAGGACCGTTTTTTGAATCACCAGATTGGCAAGAGACAAAATGATCGATGCCAGAAAAGCCATGCCAAAGCCGGATATCTCAAAGCCGCTTCCCATCAAACCATCTGTCAGGAGTAACGTGATGGCATTAATGACGAAGAGAAACAGTCCCAGTGACAAAATCGTAACCGGCAAAGTCAGGATGATCAAAATGGGCTTCACAAGAACATTCAGGATCGACAGGATAAAGCTCGCTCCTATAGCAGCGCCTATGCCGGACACTTCGAACCCCTCGAAAAAACCTGCTAATGCAATAAAGATTACTGCATTGATTAAAATTCCTATAATCCATCTCATTATCTGATGGCTTCCTCCTCATGTGGCAGCACGAAGGCTAATAAAGCGTATACGACGACCAGAGGAAAGAATCCCGTCGGAATGAGAAGGATGATGAAAATCACCCTTAGAATCGTAGCATCGATTCCCACATAACGGGACAATCCCCCAATCACCCCAGAAAGCTTTCTGTTTGACCTTGATCGTGCTAATTGTTTTTTCATCTTTATTCCTTCTTTCTCATCTTATGCGTTGTCCTTATTAACATTCTTCTGTTCATGCTTTTTTATGAGGACAGATCCTGCTTTTGTTTCTGCAAAAAGATGAAGCTTATCTAACGAGTTGGTTTTGCGACTGAAACGAATCGACTTTTGGACCACTTCGTTTTTTTCTTCTAGTACATCAATACCCTGCAACTCAAGCTTAAAACTACCGAAGTTTGATTTTGCCTCCCCGGAAATGTTGATGTTCTCAGGTACGAGTAAATCGATGTTACCCGTTACCGTCTTTGCGTGGAGTGTATCCGCTTTTTCCCCCGTTAAGGCACAAACGATGTTTCCATTGAGGGACTGCACATCTGAATAAGAGATGTCTCCTTCAACATGCACCTTGCCGTTAATGGATTCCGCTTCAATATGGTCTGCTTTCGCATTCATGATGGAAATCGCACCATTGGAGGTTTCGACCTCGGCTTTCTTCGTCGTCAGATGGTCGATATGAATCTTCCCATTCGCCGCCTTGGCACGAAGATCCTGGACCTCTAAATTCTCGGCTTTTAAACCTCCATTGAATAAACGGACAGAAACCCTCTTATATTGATGCTTTGGAATGTATAGCTTAGAATCCACTTTCATCCACTTTAATTGCGTCGAGTAATACAGCGTATCCCCGTCGACGGCAAAGGATGTATTCTCCATGAACTGCTTTCTCGCCTCTTCGTGATTTTCCGTACGAAAAACCTTGGCCTCGCATTCCACACGGACTTCCTCACCGTCCCACGGAATAAGCTCAACCTTCCCATTGGCCACATCTATATCAATTTTCTCAAAATGAGTATTGGGCTGCTGGTAAACATGAGATAATTCAACCGATTGATTCCATTGAAAGTCGAAGTCGAAATTTTTGATTTTGTTTAACGCCGAATTCATGAAATCAAGGAGCTTATCTTTCGGATTCCCCGAATGGGACGAGTGATCTTTTTCACCCTTTTTCTCATCTTGAAAGATGGATACAAACTCATCAAGGAAATCCTTCTCTTTTGCCTTAGATGTATTCGGCTTTTGATCAAGTGCTTCCAATAACGCCACTGCTTCCTGTGCCGAAATCGTCCCATTTTCCAACATATCCAAAATGCGTTTCCGTTCTTCATTCATATTCTTTCATCCCCTTTATTGATTATAAAAGTACTTTGATGCCCTTATACACGTTCCAAATGACTACGACAACACTAAGTAATATGGCTAAACCGATCATGATGACGGTGAATATCGGCAATCCCGCACCACTGGCGAAAACCCCCATATCCAAAAACAAGCCTGCAATGACAAGGGGAACCGCAACGACCGGTAATAAGTGAGATAAAAAGGCTGCTTTTGCGTCCTTTTTCACATAAGGATTATCTGATACAAAATAAACGATCAGCGGAAAAAGGAAGCCTGCAAAAAATATACTGAAATAGCACAGGGCGGATAATACCTTATTGGTCTCCATCTTCATCATCTCCTCTACTACTATTTACGATACGTGAAGCAAAAGGTTTCAATGCATTTGTTTGTAATCTTATTTTCACATAGTGGGAATGTTCTTCACTCCAACTTGAGGCTGATTTTAGGTAGGTATGGAGGTGTGGTTTGGGTTGGTGGATGGAGATGGTAATGGTGTAGTGTTTTAGTTAAAAAGAGGCTGGGACAAAACTAAAAAACCACGATATAAAAATGAACAATAGTGGTGGAGGTTCTTTATACCGCTAATGATTTCCGTGCAAGACTACGCTTTCCGCGGGTAGCCCGTGAGCCTCCTCGGCAAGCCTGCGGGAAGAAAAGCGGAGGGGCTTTGTTCAGAGGCGGGTGGCATAAGGCGAAGCGGCCACGAAGGCGTTCTTTGCCTTCTTGGACGATTTGACTTATGACATGTGCCTCTAAGCCCCGGAGCTGGACGGGTCTCACATAAGCTACTTTTCCCGCAGGAGTCTTCGTCTTGCACTCCAATCAACCGCTGGAAACAGCTAAAATCAAATGTACCGAAATTAAATAATAAACCCGAACAAATCTGCCTACTAGGAAGCAGATTTGTTCGAGTTTTACTTAGACTAAAACACTTTTGTCCCAGCCTCTTTAGTCACTAATTCGTCACTTCTTCTTTTTCCCTGATCTTCTTCTTCATCCGTTCACGATCGCGCTCAAGCACAGGTTTCAGGTATTTTCCTGTGTAGGAACCTTGTACTTCAGCCACTTTTTCAGGGGTTCCGCTTGCGACGATGGTTCCACCTTTGTCCCCACCCTCAGGACCAAGATCTACAAGGTAATCGGCTGCTTTAATGACATCGAGATTGTGTTCGATGACGAGGACCGTATCCCCGTTTTCTACAAGACGCTGAAGTACCACTAAGAGTCGTGCAATGTCATCCACATGAAGTCCTGTTGTCGGCTCATCTAAAATGTAGAGAGAGCGGCCAGTAGAACGACGATGCAATTCTGAAGCAAGCTTCACGCGCTGGGCCTCTCCCCCTGATAGCGTAGTGGCGGGTTGACCTAATGTGATATAGCCAAGTCCGACATCAAAGATGGTTTGCAGCTTACGTTTGATCTTCGGGATGTTTTCGAAGAATTTCACTGCGTCTTCGACTGTCATCTCAAGTACATCGGAAATATTTTTATCTTTGTATTTCACTTCAAGTGTTTCCCGGTTATATCGTTTCCCGTGACAAACTTCGCATGGAACGTACACATCGGGAAGGAAGTGCATTTCAATCTTGATGATTCCGTCCCCGCGGCATGCCTCACAACGGCCGCCTTTTACGTTAAAGCTGAAGCGGCCTTTTTTATAGCCACGAACCTTTGCTTCGTTGGTTGTGGCAAACACATCACGGATATCATCGAATACCCCGGTATAAGTGGCAGGATTCGATCTTGGGGTACGGCCGATGGGTGATTGATCGATATCAATGACCTTATCAAGGTTCTCAATCCCTTTCACTTCTTTATGCTCACCAGGCTTCGATTTCGCATTGTGAAGCTTTTGAGCCAGTGACTTATGCAGGATTTCATTGATCAACGTACTTTTACCTGATCCCGACACTCCTGTCACCGCTGTGAAAATCCCCAATGGCAGCTTCACTTTTACATTGTTCAGGTTATTTTCTTTCGCTCCTACAATTTCTAAATACCTGCCATCAGGCTTACGTCTTTCCTGTGGAAGGGGTATGAATTTCTTCCCTGACAGGTATTGACCTGTCAATGAGTTCGGATCGTCCATTACTTCCTGAGGAGTCCCGGCAGACACCACTTCTCCCCCATGAACACCTGCACCTGGTCCTATATCGATAAGATAGTCCGCAGCCATCATCGTATCTTCATCATGTTCCACTACGATTAATGTGTTTCCTATTTCACGCATGTTCTTTAAAGTGTCAATCAGTCGATCATTGTCCCTTTGGTGCAGCCCAATCGATGGCTCATCCAGGATGTACAGGACACCTGTCAGACGTGAACCGATTTGAGTGGCTAAACGAATACGCTGAGCTTCTCCTCCTGATAAGGTTCCTGCTGCACGGCTTAGTGTGAGATATTCAAGACCTACATTCACTAGAAAACCGAGGCGTTCACGGATTTCCCTCAAAATAAGGTTGGCAATTTTCATATCCTTTTCGGATAGCTCGAGTTTATGGAAAAACTGCTCTGCTTCTTCAATAGAAAATGCGGTTACTTCCCCAATATGAAGAGAATCTACTTTGACTGCCAGGCTCTCTTCTTTCAAACGGTGACCGTTACAGGTTGGACAATCTTGCTGTGCCATGTATTTCTCCATCTGTTCACGGATATAATCAGAGCTTGTTTCACGGTAACGTCGCTCAACATTCGGGATGACACCTTCGAAACGAAGATAGTTTTCACGAACTTGACCGAAATCGTTCTCGTAACGGAAGTAAATCTCATCCTTGCCGGACCCAAATAGGATCTTATCCATTTGCTGCTTTGGAATATCCTTTACAGGCATATCCATCGGAATTTCATAGTGATCACATACGGCCTTTAGAAGAGATGGATAGTATTGGGAGCTTGTTGGTTCCCATGGAGCAATGGCATGCTCGTCGAGAGTGCGATCCCAATTGGGAATCACAAGCTCCTTATCGACCTCAAGCTTTGTCCCTAATCCGTCGCAGCTTGTGCAAGCACCGTATGGACTATTGAAGGAAAACATTCTTGGCTCCAGTTCCGTAATGGAAAACCCGCAGTATGGACATGCATGATGCTCACTGAATAAAAGCTCTTCTTCCCCGATTACATCGATGATCACCTGACCGTCTGCCAATCTGAGTGCTGTTTCAAGTGAGTCAGAAAGTCGGGCTGCCACACCTTCCTTCACAACGATTCGGTCGATGATCACCTCGATGGAGTGCTTTTTATTTTTTTCCAGGGAGATTTCTTCCCCAAGATCCTGGACTTCACCGTTAATACGAACTCGAACAAACCCTTGTTTTTTGATTTCTTCAAGGGTTTTCACGTGCGTTCCTTTTCGTCCAGACACAACAGGCGCCAGTACTTGAAGCTTTGTTCTTTCCGGGTACTCAAGTATCCTGTCGACCATTTGTTCAATCGTTTGGGAGGAGATTTCGATCCCGTGATTTGGACAAATCGGTTTCCCTACTCTTGCAAACAGCAGTCTAAGGTAATCGTAAATTTCGGTTACCGTCCCTACTGTTGAACGGGGATTACGACTCGTTGTTTTTTGATCGATGGAAATCGCCGGGGACAACCCCTCGATGGCATCGACATCAGGCTTATCCATTTGACCTAAAAATTGACGGGCATAGGCAGAGAGGGATTCTACATAACGTCTTTGTCCTTCTGCATAAATGGTGTCAAAGGCCAGGGAAGACTTCCCGGAACCGGAAAGCCCGGTTAATACGACCAGTTTATCCCGTGGAATTTTAATATCTATATTTTTCAGATTATGAGCTCTGGCTCCTTGTACGATTATTTGATCTCGCGCCATATTTCGTTCATCCTTCCGCCTTGAGCTCAAGAATGGTATCACGAAGCTGTGCAGCGCGCTCAAAGTCCAATGCCTTGGCTGCTTCCTTCATTTCCACTTCTAAGCTAGCAATAAGTTTTTGTCGCTCCGGTTTAGACATTTTCGAAACCTTTGTCTGTTCTCCTTCATAAACCCCTGCTTCTTCTGCGGCATGTGTTGCCCTGATGACATCCCGGATTTCTTTTTGTATTGTCGTCGGGGTCACGCCGTGTTTTTCATTGTATTCTTCCTGTATCGTCCGACGACGTTCTGTTTCATCAAGTGCTTTTTGCATTGAGTCGGTAATTTTGTCCGCATACATGATGACTTTACCGTTACTATTACGGGCTGCACGGCCAATCGTTTGAATGAGGGAACGTTCAGAACGCAGGAAGCCTTCTTTGTCAGCATCCAATATGGTGACAAGTGACACTTCGGGGATGTCCAATCCTTCACGAAGTAAGTTGATCCCGACTAACACATCATATTTCCCCAAACGGAGATCCCGGATAATTTCAATACGCTCTAACGTCTTGATCTCTGAGTGCAAGTATTGGACTTTTATCCCGATCTCCTTCAGATAGGCAGAGAGATCCTCGGACATTTTTTTCGTTAAGGTGGTCACCAGGACACGCTCGTTTTTCTCAATCCGTTCATTGATCTCACCTAACAAATCATCAATTTGCCCTTCGATTGGCCGCACCTCGATGAGTGGATCCAGCAGTCCGGTTGGGCGGATGATCTGCTCGACCATTTCAGGACTGTGCTCCAACTCATATGGTCCCGGAGTTGCCGAAACATAGAGAAGCTGCTGGGTTTTCTTTTCAAACTCCTCGAAGCGCAGGGGACGATTGTCCATGGCTGAAGGCAGGCGGAATCCGTGATCCACAAGCACCTTTTTACGGGCCTGATCCCCGTTGAACATCCCCCTGATTTGAGGTAACGTCACATGGGACTCATCGACCACAATTAAGAAGTCGTCTGGAAAATAATCCAGAAGAGTATACGGAGTCGACCCGGCCGGCCTTAGTGTCAAGTGACGGGAGTAGTTTTCAATCCCCGAGCAAAAGCCCATCTCCCGCATCATCTCCAGATCGTAACGGGTACGCTGCTCTAAACGCTGGGCCTCTAGCAGTTTATTTTCTTCTTTCATGATGGCTAGCTGCTCTTCAAGCTCTTTTTCAATATTCTTGATGGCTACCTGTAATTTTTCTTCACGGGTTACGAAGTGGGAAGCAGGAAAAATCGCGATATGATCTCGATCGCCCATGATTTCGCCGGTCAGGGCATCCACTTCACGAATCCGGTCGATTTCATCTCCGAAAAACTCTACACGCATACAGTGTTCATCCCGGGAAGCCGGGAAAATTTCCACTACATCGCCTCGCACACGGAAGGTTCCACGCTGGAAGTCGATATCATTTCGTTCATATTGTATATCCACAAGCTTACGCAGCAATTGATTTCGTTCGATCTCCATCCCGGTTCTGAGGGAAAGGACGAGCTCCCGATATTCTTCCGGGTTACCTAAACCGTAAATACAGGACACGCTGGCAATGATGATGACATCTTTTCGCTCAAACAAAGAAGATGTAGCAGAGTGCCTGAGTTTATCGATTTCATCATTGATGCTGGCATCCTTCTCGATAAACGTATCCGTTTGAGGAACGTATGCCTCCGGCTGATAATAGTCGTAGTAACTGACAAAATATTCAACGGCGTTATCAGGAAAAAACTCTTTGAATTCGCTGTAGAGCTGTCCTGCCAACGTTTTATTATGAGCAATGATGAGGGTCGGCTTTTCAACCTGCTTGATTACATTGGAAACAGTGAATGTCTTTCCGGTCCCTGTTGCCCCAAGTAAGGTTTGATGACGTTTCCCTTCATTTATACCTTTAACCAATTTTTCAATTGCCAGGGGCTGATCTCCCTCTGGTTTATATTTAGACTTGAGCTCGAATTGATCTTTCACCGTGAAACCTCCTATAATAAAGGACTGCTACCTTGTATTTACCTACTTATACCCATCTTAAACACTGTCCATTCATCTATACACATTCTACCACATTTCCTACATTATTAACCAATAATAAGCGAACAAAAGTTCGTTTTTCTTGATATTTAAGGGTCGGACCTCATGAAACGTCCTCTTGGTTGTGGATAACATTCGGTGAAGTAGCAAATTAGAGGCTTGAATTGAGATTTCGACATTTTACGGGAGGTGACAAAGAAATTTTCGACACAATCCGAGCATTTCTATACACACCCTGTGTACAACTATGTGTATAAGTCGATATTCCTTGTGGAAAATCCCTAAACTTATTCACAATTCGTCAAAATTCTTGTGAACAATGTTGATGAATGCGTATTCAATCTGTGAATAACCCGTCCAACACTTCATTTATTCACACTATTCTTTATTTATCCACAATTAAGAAACCTCTCACTGAAATGCTTTCTACCACATCATAAGGCTTATCCCGACACAAATATTCATCTAGGCATATCCCTAATAATTGATTGACTATTCTGTCTTATTTCCAATAAGCTTTTTTATAAGTTCTACAAAAAATACATAGTGTTCAGGAGGAATGTATGAAAAAATCTAAATGGCTACAAGTCGCCGGTTCCCTTAGTTTAACGGGATTTCTGTTGAGTTCCACCATTACCCCGATGGCACCATCGATCACCTCTCATGGAGTGGCAAAAGCTGAAGTTGTCGATTCACTCGAGTTGCAAAAAGCGTTCCAACAAGCTGCGCAGGAATTCAATGTCCCAGTTGAAATTCTACTTGCAGTGGGGTATAACGTATCACTGTGGGAGCATCACGACGGAAAGCCAAGTGCTTCCGGAGGCTACGGATTGATGCATCTGACGGATGTTAATACTGATCGTTTAGAAGATACCCACAGCGATGAACCCGCTCATATGTTTTTATCCGGTAAAGAGGACGCAGACGCTCAGCCCTTAGAAAAATCAACACTGAAAATCGAATCTACATTAGACATCCATGATCCAAAACTTCACACTCTGAATACCGCAGCTGAACTACTCTCTCTTCAACCAGAAACGTTAAAACAAAATAAAAAGCAAAATATCCGCGGTGCTGCAGCACTTCTGGCACAGTATGCCAAAGATACCACTGGAAAAACACCCTCTGACATAAATGGATGGTATGGGGCAGTCGCAAAATACAGCGGTTCAAACGACTACTCGGGAGCGAAGGACTTTGCGGACCGTGTATACGAGACAATCAATAATGGGGTGACGAAACAAACAGAGGATGGATCTTCCTTAACGTTAGCGCCTAACCAAACCAGCCCTAATCAAGAATCAATCCAATCGTTAAACTTAAAAATGGATACTGAAGAAACTGGGGCCGATTGTCCGAATAGCCTTTCATGTCATTACGTTCCGGCAGCTTACAAGAAGATTGACTGGGGCGGCGGGACCTACTATGAAACTTCATACGGCAATTACGACATTGCAAACAGACCGCATGACAATCAGGAAATCAAGTACATCGTCCTCCACGACACAGAAATCAGCTATGATTTAACCAAAACCGTGTTTCAGCGGGAATGGACCCAGGCTTCCGCTCATTATGTGATCCGTTCTTCCGACGGTGATATCACGCAAATGGTGGACAATAAAGATGTGGCCTGGCATGCCGGAAACTGGTATTTCAACTCCAAGAGCATTGGTATCGAGCACGAAGGTATCGCCATTGAGGGGGCAGCCTGGTATAACGAACAACTGTATCATGCATCAGCCCGATTAGTAAAACATCTTTCTAAAAAGTTCAATATTCCATTGGACCGCGATCATATCATTGCACATGATGAGATACCTGGGACGACAGCTGCAAGACAACCTGCTATGCACTGGGATCCAGGTCCATTCTGGGATTGGGCACATTATATGCAAATCCTTGGAGCTCCCCTGGAGTCAGGAAAAGGACAAAAAGGCATCGTCCAAATCCGTCCGAATTTCGAAACAAACAAGCCAATCCTTCAGACCCCATCGGGAGAACCTGTACCTGAACAATCGGCAAATTTTGTGTATTTGTATACAGCCCCAAGCTTTGATGCTCCGTTAATCAAAGACGCTGCCCTACCGAACGCCCACCCACTCGATGCGTCCAATTGGGGTAACAAGGCGGTTACAGGGCAAACCTTTTACAAGGCAGAAGAACAAGATGACTGGACAGCGATTTGGTACGCAGGACAAAAAGCGTGGTTTTATAACCCTAAGGGAACGAATACAACAAAAGCATCAGGTATTGTGATCACACCTAAAGATGGAACTTCGGGTATCCCTGTTTACGGACTGGCTTATCCAGAAGAAGAAGCTTTTCCTGATGGCATCCCGGTAAGAGGAATGTCCCCTCTTCAGTACACGCTGACTTCTGATCAAAAGTATGTAGCAACCGAAAAAGTAAAAGGAAGCTACTACAGTGCACCTGTTTACACGTACAATCCAGAGACGACACATAAAATCGTCTGGGGGAATGATGAGTTTTATCTTATCCACTTAAACCATCGCCTGGCATTTGTAAAAGCCAGCGATGTCGATGTTGTAGCTACTCCATAAAAAACACGGGCTGACTTTTAAAAAAAGTCAGTCCGTGTTTTTTCAGAACTTCTATTCATCTGTCACCCAAATCATGCACTTCTCTTCGCTTTTTTCATCATCCGGTCACTATACCAGAATCCGACGGTCAATGAAGCCGCGTCTACGACAATCAGCAACCAGGAGTCCGTATAGCCCTTTGAAACCGAAGCTGCAATGAGGGCTACGGTCAAGATAAAACCGACATAATGATTGTACGTCACCCGTGTGAACAGAACGACAAGCAATCCTGGTAAAAATAAACCTAAAATGATTTTGGACACGTTCAACTCTCCTTAAAGATAAGGGAATAACACATATTCTACCGAAGTTTTCCCTATCTGGAAAGGTTTTTCCTACTCTTCACCCTGCTGAATTAATTTCTGGGTCCTATCCTTCAACTCACTATGAGGGATGAATTTCTCAGAAAGCATATCAGGCAGAATGTATTCCAAGAAGTAATGTACGCACTCCAGGTCCTTGTATTTCACAATGGTGGAAAGTGCTTCTTGATAAATTTCAATAAATAGAGGCTCTGGATTCCCTTTTTGAATTTCTCCAAAGGATTCATACAGAAGATCGATTTTATCTGCGACAGACAAAATTCTTCCTTCAAGGGATTCGTCTTTTCCCTCTTTAAAACGTTCTCGGTACACTTCTTGAAATTGCGGGGGAAATTCTGTAGTGATGAACTTATTGACCATCTGATCTTCCACCTGGCTGAAAAGCTCACGTAACTCCCCCGATGCATATTTTACAGGGGTCTTGATATCACCTGTAAACAGTTCCGCGTAGTCATGATTCAAGGCTTTTTCATACAGTGCTTTCCAGTCAAGTTCTTTCCCGCTCTGTTCTTCCACCGTTCCCAGGAATTGTGCGATTTTGGTAACCTTAAATGAATGACTGGCTACGTTATGCTCATGATACTTGAATCGCCCCGGACAGCGAATGAGGGTTTCTAGGTCGGATAAGCTTTTAAAATAGTGATGAATTCCCATCGTATTCTCCTCTCATTGGTCGACTTTACTTTATGAAAATAGTATCAAGTAGAAGAAGTAAGAGCAAAGATAAACCATTACCCCTCAGCTGCCAACCCTTCTAATTCTCCTAACAGTATATTATTTAGAGCATCGTGATAACGTGTGGGAATTTGGTGAGAGGCACCTGGAATGATATATATTTTCTTAGGATAGCAATCGTTATACAGTTTAAGTTGAGAATTGATCCAATCCGACCTTTCCCCGTAAATTAAGAGTAGCGGGATGGGTAGCTTACTTACCTGCTCTACCCCATCATAATGAAGTGATTGCTCGTAGAACTGATACCAAATATGGGGGTTCGCCTTATTCATATGACCCCTGAGTTTCTCACGCTCTAGCTTGTCCTTGAAATGCGCTCTGGAAATAATCCCGGAAAGGCGGTCCGGATGTTCCCGAACCATTTTCATTCCCATTTGGTGCATCCATTTCAGCTTGGGATTCGTGACTTTCGGGTATCCCCCTACCAGAATGAGGGAGGAAACCCGATCTACATAAGTACAGGCAAACATTTGTCCCACTACTCCTCCGGCAGAGTATCCGAGCATCACACATTCAGCAATGTTCAGGTGGTCGAGAACCGCCTTTATGTCTTCTACAAACTCCGAAATACTTATACTCTGTTTCATGGTAAAGGAGTCCCCGTGACCTGTTAAATCCGGAATGATGAGGCGAAAGTGCCTGGAAAGCACATGCTGCTTTATAAATGTCATCCTCCCCATACCCGGGGGATGGATCAAGACCAGGGGAGTCCCCTTTCCTAAATCGTCAAAATAAAGATCTCTATTCTTAAAGTAGATCATCGCCATAAAAATAAATCCTCCCTCAACCGCTTTACTACACATTGTTCTCGGGTTAAGGGAGTTCTAGTCACTATATTTAAATGAGACGGACGGAAACAACACCGTGTATTTCTTTTATCCTGCTTTTCACTTGATGTTCTTCTTCTTCGAGGAGTTTCTGATCCAAATCGATCATGGTATAGGCCCACGTATATTTACTGCGGTTGATCATATCTGCGATGTTGACCGCGTACCCTGAAAGAACATTGGCGATTTGACTGACCATATTCGGAATGTTTTGGTGCATGACCGTTACTCGCATTTTACCGCTATAAGGCAGTTCCACATCAGGCAGGTTAACAGCATGCTTGATATTACCTGTTTCAAGATACGTTTTCAGCTGCTTTGTCGCCATGATGGCACAGTTTTCTTCAGATTCAACGGTAGATGCGCCCAAGTGAGGAACAGGGACGACGTTTTTCATGTTCAATACCTTGTTATTCGGAAAATCCGTCACATACTTTCGGACAATTCCTGCTTCAAGGGCCTTTTCGAGAGCCCCTTCTTCCACTAGCTCACCTCTTGAAAAGTTTAAGATCGTCATAGCCTTTTTCATCTTCGTGAAGCCTTCTTCATTCACAAAGCTTGCCGTTTTGTCCGTTAATGGAATGTGCAGCGTAACGAAATCACACTCTGCCCATACTTCTTCTATATGATGAGCTCGCTTCACATCCTGTGATAAACGCCACGCCGCGTCAACGGATATAAATGGATCATAGGCGACCACATCCATCCCAAGGGCAAGTGCATCATTTGCGACAAGGACGCCAATCGCTCCCAAGCCTACAACACCCAGCTTCTTCCCTTTAATCTCACTTCCTACGAATTCTTTTTTCTTTGCTTCTACGACACTTGGTACGTCTTCCTCTGTTTCTTTTAACGTGTTCGTCCAGCCGACTGCAGAATACAGGTTACGGGAAGAAGCGATCAAATTAGCCAAGACGAGCTCTTTCACGGCGTTTGCATTGGCACCGGGCGTATTAAAGACCACAATTCCTTTTTCCGTACAGAGATCGATCGGGATATTGTTGACTCCTGCTCCTGCCCGTGCAATGGCTTTGACTGAAGCCGGGAAAGAATAATCATGCAAGTTCTTTGATCTTACAAGAATTCCATCTGGATCCCCATTCCCATTCAAATGGTAGTTCAGGTCATCCTCTATCAGTGAAAGTCCGCTTTGGCTAATGGCATTGTACGTATTGATTGAAATCATTCTCATAATCCTCCTTGATCAGACTCAAATTTTTTCATGAAATCGACTAGTGCTTCCACCCCTTCAAAAGGCATGGCATTATATAAACTCGCACGCATTCCACCCACGGAACGATGCCCTTTTAAAAATTCAAACCCTTCTGCTTTGGCTTCTTTTAGAAACCGTGCATCCAGCTCCTCGTCACGTGTTGAAAAAGGAATGTTCATTAAGGAACGATTATTTTCCGGGACAGGGTTATGGAATAAAGATGATTCATCTATACAGTGGTATAAGAGACCGGCTTTCCTCTCATTTTCAGCCTGCATCCCTTCCACCCCGCCATTCTCCTTTACCCACTCCAGCACAAGCTTTAATACGTATATGGAGAAGGTCGGAGGCGTGTTAAAGAGGGAATCATGCTTTACATACGTTTCATAATTCAACATCGTAGGACATGTATTCGATGCTTGACCGACCAGACTATCATGAATGATCGCCACCGTTACACCGGAAGGACCCAGATTCTTCTGAGCACCTGCGTAGATCAGTCCAAAAGAGGAAACATCTATTTTCTCAGAAAGAATGTGGGAGGACATATCGGCTACAAGTGGGATGCCTCCTGTTTCAGGCCACTCATGGTAACGTGTTCCTTCAATGGTATTGTTGGAGGTAATATGTATGTAGCTTGACTGTGGTGAAAAATCTTCTGGTGTATAAGCAGGGATATCGAACTTCTCTTGAGGTGATAAGGTTCGAACATTCCCAACCTTCTCCGCTTCTTTGACAGCTTTCTTCGACCAGCTGCCTGTCAGGATATAGTCAGCCTCTTGATGTGAACCGAGCAGATTAAGAGGAATCATGGAAAATTGCAGGGATGCTCCACCTTGCATAAATACGACATGGTAATCATCCGGGATCGAGAGCAGTTCACGCAATAAACCTTGAGCTTCTTCTATTATTTTTTGGAAAGGAGCAGATCGATGACTCAATTCCATCACAGACATACCCGTTTCTTGATAGTTCAATAATTCGCCTTGAACCTTTTTCAGAACAGGCTCAGGTAACACCGCAGGACCAGCAGAAAAATTATACACACGCTTCAACAACAGCACCGCCTAAAGTTCAGAATTTTTCAACAGTATAATCGCGCCCAGTGGTTTAGTCAATATCAAAAACCCATGATGAAAACGCTTAACATAACCGTTTTTAGGCTCATGCGTGGTTATGGATTGATTCTTTGTTGTTTTTAAAAACGGACATAAAAAAACCGGCTCCCCCATTTACCCGCGAAGGGCAAGATGAAGGGAGCCGATTGTATGAACATTAACCTGTTAAAATATCTTCTTTTGGATAGCGGATCTTTTCTTTGTCTGGTCTGGATAGGGAGAAGGCCAGTGTGAGGGGCCCCAGTTTCCCGACAAACATCACGATGATGATGATCCATTTACCTATTGATGTCAAAGATCCGGTAATTCCCATGGACAATCCCACCGTTCCAAAGGCTGATACCACTTCAAAGAGAATAGCCATGAAAGAAGCATTCCTTTCTGTCATATCAAGAAAAAAGAGAGCCGTAAAGACAAGGAGCACACTGATCATAGACACCGCCAAGGCCTTAAAAATATAGTTTTGATCAATCGTACGACGGAAAATACGAATCTCTCTTTTCTCCTTTAAGAAAGCAAACACACTCAATGAAATGACGACAAAGGTGGTAAGCTTGATTCCTCCACCCGTGGAAGCACTACCGGCTCCTATGAACATCAAAAGAATCGTGAGAAGCAATGTGGAGCGCTCCATGCTGCTATAATCAAGCGTGTTAAAACCAGCCGTGCGGGGGGTGACCGCTTGAAAATACGAAGCGAATAGTTTATCCAGTAGTGGCAATTGAGCCAGTGTATTCGGGTTATTATACTCCAGGATGAAAATCATCATAAAAGCGAATACATTGAGAACAAATGTCCCAACCACCATGATCTTCGTATGAAGTGACAGCCTTCTGATCGTTTTCGATTTCCATAGGTCCACTAAAACAGTGAATCCGATCCCTCCTAAAATAAACAGAAACGAAATCGTGATATTGACGACGGGACTTCCCACGTAACCCATTAAACTATCGGACCAAAGAGAGAATCCAGCATTATTAAACGCAGAAATAGAATGAAATAAACTGAAGTACAGCCCTCTTCTCCATCCGAATTCCGGTACCCATTCCGATGCCAATAAAAGAACAGCGAAGCCTTCTACAAGGAACGAAAAGATGAATAAATATTTTACAAGCTTGATGACTCCTCCTACGGAAGTCTGATTTAACGCCTGTTGAAGAAGAAGTCGTTCTTTAAACCCAATTTTCTTTCCGAGCATCATAAAGATCAAGACGGCAAAGGACATG
Organism: Rossellomorea sp. y25; assembly: GCF_038049935.1. Lineage (NCBI taxonomy): Bacteria > Bacillati > Bacillota > Bacilli > Caryophanales > Bacillaceae > Rossellomorea > Rossellomorea sp. y25. The sequence continues at coordinate 4,002,164 of NZ_CP145886.1, forward strand.
ATACCCAGCCCTCCGATTTGGATCAGACTCATAATGACCACTTCTCCAAAAAGGGTGAAGGCATCTCCTGTATCCACGACCGCAAGCCCTGTAACCGTCATGGCGGAAGTCGTCGTGAACAAGGCATCAAGCCATGTAATCGATTCCGTGGTGGCAAACGGCAGCTTAAGCAAACCCATTCCTACTATGATAAAGAATAGGAATGTCACAACGAGAAGCTGAGGAGGGCTTAACCGGATCACCTTATGCTTCATAAGTTATACACCTTCTTTTTCAAATCGGTTGATATCCCTGTTATGTCCAATGACGATCAGTAGATCTTCCATTTTTATGACTTCATCGGCAGAAGGGGATACAATGACTTCCTCCCCTCGGTGAATGGCAATGATATTACAACCGAATTTTGCCCGGACATCAAGATCATTTAAGGATTTGCCCGCGACCTTTTTAGACGCACGCACTTCTACAATACTGTGTTCTTTCGATACTTCGATATAATCAATGATCTTTTCTGACGTAATGTGATGGGCAATCCTTCGTGCCATGTCACGTTCAGGGTGAATGACTTTATCGGCCCCGATCCGGTCCAACACCTTCTGATGATAAGCGTTCGAAGCTTTCACCCATACTTCTTTAACCCCTAATTCTTTTAAAAGTAAAGTGGTAAGAATACTTGCCTCTATATTATCCCCAAAGGACACGATCACGTGATCAAAATTTCTGAGCCCAAGGGATTTCAACACAGATTCATCCATCGCATTCGCCTGCACGGCATGCGTGGCAATGTCTATATACTGTTGGACAACATCGTGATGAATATCTATGGCTAACACTTCAACATCCAGGTCAGCTAATTCCTGAACCAGATTTCCTCCAAATCTCCCTAATCCAATAACGGCAAACTGCTTTTTCATGATGAAATCCTCCAAAACCTTTTTAATAGCTTAACCATCTAGTACTTCTTCCTTACAACAAAAGCGCAGACAGCTCAAACAGAGACGGTAACATAAGACGAACCTGGCGAAGACTTCCTTTGCCTTTTTGGCAGGTTTGACTCATGTCCTCTGGCCTCCAGCCTCCGGAGCCGGACTTCTAAAACAACGCAAAAAGACCAACAGGAACTAAGCCTGTGGTCATCCATAATCGATCACAAGTATCATCCTCTCCCATTACGCTTACGAGGTTAGCTGACGGATTCGGGTTATGGAAGTAGCCCTACCTTTCAAAAGAAAGGATTCACCCCTTTAAATACTCGGGTCCCCCGCTTCAAAAATGAATTAAGCGATTAAGAATATTTATTTGATGATAGATATATTACTCCTCTCCTAATTCGTTGTAAATAGGTTTTATGTAAAATTTTTTAGTCTCTTTTCGTAAAGTTTTTTGCTATTGAAAAAGCGAGTAGTGGTTGATGTTTCTATATCCGGGGAATAGCATACATAAGTATTGCGAAAATAGAACCAGAAGGGAAGAAGTGTTTATGGCAGGAGTTTCATCCATTACAACATCAAGCAGTTCATCTGTTTCATCAAATGATATAAAACCTTGGATTCGAGGGTTTGCACGAATTGGATATATTTCGAGAGGAATTGTTTATATGCTGATCGGTGCATTAGCCGTTATGGCGGCACTCGGAATAGGAGGAAGCACTTCGGACTCGAGCGGTGCCTTTGCAGCAGTGGCGAGCAAACCCTTCGGGGAAGTCCTTCTCTGGATATTAGGTCTTGGTCTGATTGGAATCGTTCTTTGGCGCCTCATTCAAGTGGTAAAGGATCCAGAACATGTGAAAAACGACGGGAAATCCATGTTTAGAAGGCTGGCTAATCTGATCAGCGGGATTGCATACGGTTCTTTAACTTATAATGCTTTCGCGATTGCAATGCATGCCAAAAGCTCCGGGTCGGGTTCGGGATCTAAACAGACCTTATCTGCTAAGTTATTGTCTCAGCCCTTTGGTCAATGGATTGTCGGGATTGTCGGACTTATCATTATTGGATATGCACTCTATGAAATTCATAAAGCTTATACTGAGAAATACACGAATAAATTTAAACGGCATGAAATGTCCGAGAAAGAATGGGAAATGGGAAGAAAGACAGGAAAGCTAGGGTTATATTCCCGAGGCATGGTCTTTTTACTGATCGGTTATTTCTTTATTCAAACGGCGATCACAGCCGATCCTGATAAAACACAAGGATTGGACGGGGCACTTTCCAAGATCGCTCAACAACCTTATGGACAATGGCTGCTTGGATTTGTGGCGGCAGGATTGGTCCTTTATGGCGTATTTCAGATTCTAACAGGAAAAAACCGTCATATGAGCATTTATTAAGAATGAAAAGGAGCAGCCAATCGGCAGCTCCTTTTTCCTTGTTCTTCTGGCATCAATGTTAAAATGTAACTGGATCCATTTCTTCTGTTAAAGTCTTCATATTATATCCTTGATCATTCAACTTCTTAAGTAAAGAATCTAAATAAGCGAGTGTCGTATGCTTTTCATGCATAAGAATGACTTTTGACTGATTTTCATATGGAAAATAAGCTAACTGATCCACAACACTCTGAACATACTCCCCACTATGAAATTTCCAATCTTCACTATCCACATTCCAATCCCATAATCTAAATCCTTCTTTCTTTACTGCTGTCAAATATTCCGGTTTCATATTGGGTACGGACCCATAAGGAACGCGAATCAACTCGCTTCGAATACCTGTAATGGACTCTAACGTAGATTGAGCCGTCACCATCTCCCCTACAACCGATTTACTAGATTGGTAGATTTCGGATACATCATGGGTGACACCATGCAACCCGACGCTATGCCCTTCTTCCAC